>JAJQAO010000002.1 GCA_021203775.1 Phascolarctobacterium sp. | reverse complement strand
ATAGGCTTTGCCAAAACCGCAGAGCAGAATCTGCTTCTTATGCGGGATCTTAGGGTCCTCACAAGTTTTGGCTATCCCGTAATGCTTGCTGCATCAAGGAAGAGCGTTATTGGAAAAGTCCTTGGCGATATACCAGTGGAAAAGAGACTTGAAGGAACCATTGCCGCAAGCTGCCAGGCGGTGTTTGCTGGGGCAAATCTTGTGCGGGTCCATGATACAAGGGAAAATATACGGGCAGTGAGGATGCTGGAGGCCATATTATGTCCGCGGTCTATATAGCGCTCGGAAGCAATCTGGGAGACAGGGAGGAAAACCTGAAAACTGCCCTTAAAAAGTTGGAGGAAAAAGGGCTGGAGATTATCAAGGTATCATCCTTTTTCGAAACAGAACCCTATGGTGTAAAAAACCAGCCCATGTTTTTAAATGCAGCATGTGGAGTAAAAACAAATTTGCCACCAGAAGGACTCCTTAAACTCCTGCTCTCAATCGAGCAGGAAATGGGAAGGAAAAGGTGCCGTCGCTGGGGCGAGAGGAATATCGATCTTGACCTGCTTTTTTATGATGATATAGTGCTTAATACGCAAGATTTAATCCTGCCGCACCCTGATCTGCAGAACAGGGATTTCGTTTTGGCGCCGCTTATGGAAATAGCACCGGACTTTCTACATCCAGTGCTTAAAAAGACGATTAAGGAAATAAAAAATGACATGCAAAACAAGGGGGATTTTCATGGAAAAAATTAAGCTTGGACGTACTGGTCTTATGGTCAGTGCTTCAGGATTTGGTGCGTTGCCAATTCAGCGTATTCCCGTGAAAGACGCTTCATATCTGCTGCGTAAGGCATATGACAATGGTATCAACTATTTCGATACCGCCAATGCCTATTCCGACAGTGAGGAAAAAATCGGTGCCGGGCTTTCTGACGTCCGGGACAAAATTATCATTTCCACTAAAAGCGGTGCCAAAGATTACAAAACTGTTCTTGAACATATTCAGCTTAGCCTCAGGCGCATGAAAACCGATTATATTGATATTATTCAGCTTCATAATCCGGATGTGCTTCCCGATCCTGACGATCCGCAGAGTACCTACGCTGCATGCATCGAGGCAAAGCGCCGCGGCTATGTGCGTTTTATCGGCATTACAAACCACGGCCGTGAGCGCGCCCGTGCCGCTGTTTTGTCAGGACGTTATGACACGCTTCAGTTTCCTCTCACGTGCATCGCACCGCAGGAGGATATTGATCTCGCCTGTCTTGCGCATGAGCACGACATGGGATTCATCGCGATGAAGGGGATGGCAGGCGGGCTAATCGCTCACGCCGAAGCAGCATTCGTCTTCATGAAAAAATATCCGTTTGTTGTCCCCATCTGGGGCATTCAGCGCGAAAGCGAACTCAACCAGTTTCTCGCACTTGAGAAAAACCCGCCGCGTTATGAGGACTGGGCGGATGAAATAGAAAAAGAACGCCGCGAACTCGCCAGAAATTTCTGCCATGGATGCGGCTACTGTCTGCCGTGTACCGCACAAATCAACATTCCTACGGCAGCAAGGATGAGTCTCCTTCTCCGCCGCTCGCCAGTGCCGCCTCTCATGACCGAAGAGGCAAACGAAAATATGCTGCGCATTGAACAGTGCATACACTGCAATAAATGTAAGAGTCGCTGTCCCTACGGACTCGACACGCCGCAGCTTCTTGCTGAAAATCTCTCCGATTACAAGTCTTTCCGCGATGGTTGGCTGGCAGCCCAGAAGCATTTCAGCAAATAAAATACGCGGCAACATTCCGTATTTTCGCAAAAACCTAGGAGGTCATCCGTAAAATCAGCCTGCTCTCCATAAAAGAGCTTACTTCCCAGTGCTGCGCATAATGTGCAGTACAGGAAAACTGTTTACTAAGGCTTTTTACAGTGACCTGGGAAGTAAAATATAAGATTATGGTTCACGTACGTGAAGCGCGCTAAAAACGTACTATTAAAAAATAAAATAAAAAATAACGAAATTCAACAAAAAAACCACGCAGTTACGTGGTTTTTTTGTGTAAAGTCAAAGATATCCTTGTATTATTCTGAAAAATCTTCTGGGAAGAATGTTTCAAGGGTTCTCCTGTTAACAGGATTGCCTAACATATTCCCTAGAAGGAATAATATAAGGGAGCAGCCGATACCGAGGACAATCTGATGCAGATCAAAAAAAGTTATTTTTAGGGCCATGGTAGTGCAATAAATGATGACACCGCCTGCCATGGCTGCAAGGGCGCCGGCATTATTTGCCTTGGGCCAGAAAAGGCCCAGGATAAGTACCCAGAAAAATGCTGTTTCAAGCCCGCCGAAGGCAAACATATTGATCTGCCAGATAACGCTTGGTGGCGCAATGGCTATGAAATACACCACGAGGCCAAGGACTATTGTAACAATGAGGCTGAAACGGCGGATATAGTCATTTGAAATCTTCTGTCTCCGGTTTTCCATTTCGTGGATATAGACGTCCTTAATGATGGAGGATGACGCAGAAAGAAGCAGCGATGATACGGTTGATATAGTAGCCGCAACAGGCCCTATGATGGTTATTCCAGCCCAGAATGGGTCCATACTTTTGACGATGGCGATAGGCGTTATGTTATCAACACTGTTTCCATAAGCCGCAAGGTTTTCCGTCAGGATCCCCTTGCTTAAAACGCCTATCCAGGTTGCCGCAAGGGTCATGGCACCAATAACGATAGTGCCTATAATCATTGCGCGGTGCAGGGCTTTTGTATCTTTATAGCTTATGCCGCGTACTACGGATTGCGGCAGTGATAATGTGCAGACGCCGACTAGAAGCCACTGGCTTATATAAAGCGATACGGGCATCTTCCCGTCAGACAGAGGTTCCAGCATGTCAGGATGAGATGACGCTATATTTGACATAATCTGCTCGAAACCGCCTCCTGTTTTAAGCATTGCGCCAAACAGCAGGCAGAGTCCGATGACCATGGCAAGAGCACAGAAGGTATCAGTGACGGCAACACCCTTAAAGCCGCCTATGGTTGTATAGAGAACAACTATTAAGCCGAAAAAGGAAAGTCCCGTAAGATAGGAAAAACCTGTAACAGCCTCGAAAAGTTTTGCGGCACCTACAAACTGAGCGACCATGGTAGCACAGAAAAATGCAACAATGACAAAAGCGGAAAGCGTTGCGATACTATCAGATTGATAGCGTGCACGCAGTACGTCAATAACAGTTACAGCATCTATCCTGCGGGAAATGAGGGCCATTTTTTTGCCAAAGACACCGAGAACGAGAAAAATGACGACAACCTGGATGATAGCCATATAAAGCCATCCGTAGCCTATAACCCAGGCCATGCCGGGTCCGCCGACGAAGGTGCTGACGCTGCTGTATGTAGCAGCGGTAGTCATGGCAAGCACCAGGCCGCCCAAAGTGCGTCCGCCTATGAAATAATCGCGGGCAAAGTTTTTTTGACGTTCATCTTTAGAGGATTTCTGGATATAGATGCTTACCAGGAGCATGAAGATCAAAAATGCCATTACCGGCAAAAGGTTTACGATATTACCCACGAGCCTGCTCCTTACTGCTTTTGGGTTCCTCGTCGTTTAGATCAAAATCAAGGAAAACCTTTCTGGTAAGAAACACAGTTACCAGAACAGCAAAGATCCAGGTACCGAAGCAGCCGCCCCATACCCATAAAGGAGTGTTCCACAGGGATAGGTGGACCTCAGCAAGACCGAAGCCGGTGGCCCACCAGAAAACAATAACCGCAATCGTAGCTAAGATAGTCGCTTTAGCTTCACGGTTGGCCTGACGAAATTTTTCACTTCGTTTCATTTAAGTTGAAAGGCTCCTTTCGAAATGTAAATATTTTTTTGCAACGGAAAGATTTGCGTTGCCTAAGTATTATATCATATTTTATCAGGATTAAAGAAAGTTTTTGTATGAGTGGTTAAATTGTACTTTCAGCATGCGTTTTGCTATAATGTAGACGTAGCATGTATGATGCTATGGGAAATTTTTACGGGGTGACCCAGATGCAGATTAAACTTATCGCCTGCGATATGGACGATACTTTGCTTAACGGCGATATAGAAATTTCAGAACGCAATTTTAAGGCTATAAAAAAGGCACGGGATGCAGGAATTGTATTTTTAATAGCTACGGGAAGAATGTATGTTTCCGCGCAGCCTTATGCCTTAAAACTTAGGCTTGATACGCCGATTGTCGCCTATAACGGGGCACTGGTCAGGGGAAGCAGGAGCGGGAAGGTTTTTTATGAGCATAAAATGAAAATTGCTACTGCACAGGAAGTTTTGGACTACTGCAGGGAGATGAATTATTATACACAGTTTTATGCTGGAGATAAGCTCCTTATAGAAAAGTGCAATGATTTTTCCGATTTTTATACTAAAATTTCGGGGATTCCCGCAACAGAAATAGGGGATGAACTATATAAGGCAAAGGAAGAACCCTATAAGATTCTTATTATGACGGAGATTGAAAAATTTTCCGCCGCCTGGAAAAATTTTGAGGAAAAATTTGCCGGGAAGCTTGATGTCACAAGTTCCAAAGAAGGATTTTTGGAACTTATGGAACCGGGCGTCAACAAATGGGAGGCAATTAAGGCTGTAGCGGCAGGATTTAATATTAACCCTTCTGAAATTATGTGCATCGGCGACTCAAATAACGATATCCCCATGATTAAAAATGCTGGAATCGGCGTTGCCATGGGCAATGCACAGGACGAAGTGAAAAAAAATGCTAAAATTGTGACTGCCTCAAATAATGATGACGGGGTGGCACTGGTTATCGAAAGCATTTTGACAAAACAGGAAAAGGTGGATTTGGGTTAGTAAAATGCTAAAAGCAGGTAGCTGGATACCTGCTTTTAGTATGATGGATATATAAAATATAAAAATTCGGCATAGAGGAGGTGTAGTATGGAACACGGACATGTACATAAAAGTCACAGACAGGTTTTAAACCGTCTGGCCCGCATTGAAGGTCATGTACGCTCCGTAAGGAATATGGTGGAAAATGACCGCGACTGTTCCGATGTTTTAATCCAGATAGCCGCTGTAAGGAAGGCTCTTGACAATACTGCAAAGGTGATTTTAAAGGACCATCTGGAACACTGCATTATGCATGCTGTAAAAGAGGGCAAAGGAGATAAGAGCCTGACGGATTTTGAAACGGCTATTGACCGCTACCTGCGTTAGGAAAAATGTTTTTTCAGACTGGGAACAAAAATCAGTAGCAGACTGGTCCTGGCAACATAGAAGATTAAAAATGCTGTCCACAGACCTACATTGCCATAGATCGGTATAAGGGTAAAATACGCAAGAAGATAACAGGCCGCTGTGCCCAGCATAGAGATGCAGATAGGCATGGTAAAAAGGGCCCCGTTAAAGAGACCGTAATAGACTATGCCTAGGGCTGATATAAAAGGAAAAAAAGCAATAAAGGAGTCATATTCCTTTGCGGTAGTAAGTACCGTTTCAAGGTCGGTAAAACAGGAAAGTATGGGCTGCCTAAGCAGGTAGTATGATACGGACTCCAGCATGCCGAACGACAGGGCACTGACAAAGCTTATTCTAAGGACATCGTTTAAAAGCTTTCTGTTGCGCTCGCCGAATGCTATTCCTGAGTAAATGGCGGCGGCCTGCGAAAGTCCAGTTAAAATATCCCCCATAATGAACTGAATCTGAAAGAGGATGGAATTTGCAGCAAGCAGTAGACCGCCAAAGACAGAACTCTGGTGGAGGAAACTGTTCACCATAAGAATCATGCAGAGCATGCGTATTGTAAGATGGGTACCACACTGGAGCATCTGATGAAAGGCTGGTCCGTGGAACATTTCCTGCAGGGAAAGTTTTGAGAACGGCATCGGCTGGTGCAGGCGGTAAAAATAGATGGTGGCGGCAAAACCGCAGATATTTGCTATGCAGGATGCTCCA
Source organism: Phascolarctobacterium sp. (assembly GCA_021203775.1). Classification (GTDB taxonomy): domain Bacteria; phylum Bacillota; class Negativicutes; order Acidaminococcales; family Acidaminococcaceae; genus JAJQAO01. The sequence goes on along the minus strand of JAJQAO010000002.1, from coordinate 7,112 downwards.
GCAACACCGGTTACGTCAAGATGCAGGACAAGGACAAATATGAGATCAAGGATCAGGTTAATAATATTGGCAGAAATTCCCGTAAGGACAGATATCCTTACATGCAGCGTGCCGGCAAACCAGCCCTGTGCTGTCTGGAAAACAAGGGTAAGCGGCATTATCCAGATTAAAATATTGTAGTAGCGGGATAAGAGAATTTCCGTGGGCTGTTCCGGATTAAAGATATAAAGGGCAAAAGAATAAATGGGCTTCTGCAGCGCGACAAGTACCACTCCTATGAGAAAAGCAGCAAAAACGCTGCGCAGGAAGGCGTATGAAATTTCCTTCGGATTGTGGGTACCGAAGGCCTGTGCCGCAAAACCCGAAGTGGAAATCTTAAGAAAGCCGAACAGCCAGTAGACCGTGCTGAAAATAACGGCGCCGAGAGATACGGCATTAATATAGTAGTAACTGCCGAGATGTCCTACAACGGCCGTGTCTACGGCTCCCATGAGCGAGCAGGCTACTGTGGATAGCAGAAAAGGCAGGCTTGTCCTTAAATATCTTTTGTATGTCAGTTGCATCTGTAATGCCATTAAAAGACCTCGTACTGATTTCTATTTATACCCGTATATTCATGTAAAATAATAACCCCCGTAGGGGGATAAGTCAAGTAACATTCTGAATTGATTGAGAAAGGAAAAATATGGCTGTCATACCTATTTTCATTCCCCATGCTGGATGCCCGCATCAGTGTGTTTTCTGCAATCAGAAGGCCATAAGCGGAGAAGCCAGGGCAACATTTAACGGGGCAAAAAGACAAATAGAGAAATGGCTGAGCTTCATAAAACCGTCGAAAGGGAATGAAGCAGCTTTTTACGGAGGATCATTTACGGGTCTTGCACCGGACTTGCAGGAAAAACTGCTGTCTTTAACGGACGATCTTTTGAAAACAGGAACAGTTGGCAGTGTGAGGATATCCACGCGTCCTGATTACATTGATGAGAAAAGGCTTACACTTCTAAGTAGGCACGGTGTTAGACTGGTAGAGCTTGGTGTCCAGTCACTGGATAATGATGTATTAAAAATGGCAGAACGGGGACATACGGCAGAGCAGACGGGAAATGCCGTAAAACTTTTGAAGAAGAAGGGCTTCGAAACGGGATTACAGCTCATGGTTGGCTTGCCGGGACAGAGTTTTGAGAGTGTGAAAATAACAGCAAAAAAAGCTGCAGCCCTAAAACCTGACGTTGCAAGAATATATCCCGTGCTGGTGCTTAAAGGCACGCCTCTGGCGGGAAAATTAAAAAAAGGAGATTACCAGCCCTTAAACATTGATGACGCAGTAAGGCAAAGCTCATATCTTTATAAGGAGCTTACGAAGGCGGGAGTAAAGGTAATCCGCGTGGGGTTGCAGCCGGACAGCGAGCTATGTGCAGAAGGCAATATTATTGCGGGGCCGTTCCATCCTGCCATGGGGGAACTGGTGCAAAGTTTTCTGCTGAGGGAAAAAATAACGCCGCGTATTAAAAAAGTAAAAGGCGATGCGCTGGTATGTTTTCCTGCTGATATGGAATCAAAAGTCAGGGGACTGAAAAACAGCAATGTCGCCTTCTGGAGAGATACGTTCAGAAACAAAAAAGTGATTCTGAAAAAAGGAAACTACAAAAAAATAATCGTAAAATCGCTGCCAGAAAATAATGTAGCCGTACAGGTAGCGGGATGTGAAAGTTTTGCACCTGTCGCAGGGAAGAACAGCAGGGTGCTGATACTTGGGTCAATACCTGGGAGAACATCTCTTGCCATGCAGCAGTACTATGCTCATCCTAGGAACCGTTTCTGGAAGGTGCTGTCTCTTCTTTTCAAGGAGGTTGTGCCTGAAAACTACGAAGGAAAAATTACCTTTTTGGAAGAGAGAAATATAGCACTGTGGGATGTAATCAGCCAATGTGACAGGGAAGGTAGTCTTGACAACAACATAAAAAATGAACAGCCAAACGATATAGCGGGATTAATAAAAAAACTTCCGAAACTGAGAGCAGTTTTCTGTAACGGAGGCAAGGCAGGAGCAGCCTTTAAAAAGTATTTTGAAGGAAATATTCCTGCAGGGATAAAGGTATATTATATGCACTCCACAAGTCCAGCCAATGCTGGTATGGACCTTGAAGCGCTGTATAACGAATGGCGTATTGTAAAAAGCTTCCTGAAATGCTGAAAAGTTGTCTGAGACGGTCCGGCATGGTAAAATATTAAAATAATGTTATTATAAAGAATCTGGAAAACAGGTGGATTAAGTGCACTTAAAATCATTCAGGGCATATGGCTTCAAATCTTTTGCCGATAAAACTGAATTATCCTTTGATAAGGGAGTTACTGCTGTTGTAGGACCAAACGGCTCTGGCAAGAGCAATATTTCCGATGCCATCCGTTGGGTTCTGGGTGAGCAGAGTGCCAAATATCTGCGCGGCAGCAGGATGGAGGATGTTATTTTCTCCGGCAGTAAACAGCGCAGGGCACTGGGTGTGGCTGAAGTTACGCTTAATTTTGATAACAGCGACGGTGCTCTGCCATTGGAATTCGATGAGGTAAGCCTGACACGTAAGCTTTACCGCAGTGGGGAGAGTGAATATTCTATTAATAAAAAGTCCTGCCGGTTAAAAGATATTATTGACCTTATGGCTGATACGGGGCTGGGCAAAGGGTCCATGTCAATTATTGCCCAGAACAGGATAGATGAAATTTTAAACAGCAAACCGGAAGAAAGGAGGGCACTGTTTGAAGAAGCAGCAGGGATTGCAAAGTACCGCCTGCGTAAAAAAGAGGCTATGCATCGTCTGGAGGAAACGGCATCAAATCTTATCCGCATTAACGATATTAAAGCAGAAGTGGAAAATCAGGTGGGCCCGTTAAGTCTTGCCGCGGAAAAAACCAGGCAGTTTAATGATTTGAGTAGTAAACTGCGTCAGTGCCGTCTGACCGGATTTATGAAAAAAATAAACAGTATTGAAGATGTGAGAAACCGTCTGCAGAAGAAAAAAGAAGTTCTGGAGGCGGAATATTCATCCAAAGCTGCAGATCTTGGGAAAATAGAGGCGGAATACAGCAGCCTGCAGGTTGAACTCGATAAGCTTAGCGAAAATTTTACCAAACTGCAGGATGAAATAAAGGATAAAGAGACTGCCTTAGAGAAAAAACGCGGGGCAAAAGGTGTGCTGGATGAACGTATAGCCCAGAGCAGGCGTGCTATAGAACGCATTGAGGCGAGCAGCGAAAAACTGAATTCACAGGCTGAAACCCTTGAGCAGAGCATGCAGAATCTGGCAGCGGAATTTGATGCATTGGAGAAGGTGCGTGTAGCTGCTAATCTTAAGGTTGAGCAGCTTGTAAAAGATAAGGAAAATCAGGAAAGAGACCTGGAAGAATCTAAAGCTGCGGCAGAAAACCTGCAGTCGGAATTTTTCAGTGCCATGCAGGATCTGCTTAAAATAAGGAATGAACTGCGGGGACTGGAGCAGGACCAGGAAAACAGACGCCGACGCAGGGAAGCCTTGAAACACAGCATTGAAGAGGCGGAAAAAACTTCTGCTGAACTGGAGAGCAGGTACCGTGCTGCACTTGACGAACAGACGCGCAATGAACGTGAACAGGAGCTTTTGGTAAAGGAAGCTGCCGGCTGGCAGAAAAAGCTTGATGCGTTGCAAAAAGAGATAAGGGAAAAACAGGTAAATCAACAGGAGTGCCAGTCAAAGCTTACCGTTGCGGAAACCCGCGAGCAGTCACTGGAGAAAATGCAGGAAGGCTACGAAGGATTCGGCTTAGGCAGCAGATTTGTTTTAAAAAGCAAAGAGCCATGGCGGACGAAAATAATTGGTGCCGTAGCCGAGCTCATCAAGGCTGAGGATAAATATGTAACGGCCATTGAAACGGCCCTTGGCGACAGTGCCCAGAATCTGGTAACTGAAGATGCGGCAGCGGCAAAAGAGATTATCGGTTTTTTGAAACGTAATAACGGTGGCAGGGCAACTTTTTTGCCACTTGATACCATAAAGGGCAGGAGCCTTACGGCAGAAGATAAGAAGCTGGTAAAAAATAGAGGCATCTGCGGTTTTGCGGCAGATCTTATAACAATTGATAAAAAGGCGGAAAAGGCATTACGGTTTCTATTAGGACGGGTGCTGGTTGCCGAGAATATTGATGCGGCACTGTCTGTAGCAAAATCAGCAGGATACCGCATGAGAATCGTTACCCTGGAAGGCGATGTGATAAATACTGGCGGCAGTATGACAGGCGGGAGTAAAAGAGCTCAGGAAGGATATTTAAGCAGAGAAAGGGAAATTCAGAAGGCCCGTGCCTTATCTAAGACTCTGCGCAGGGAAATGCTGAACTGGCAGGAACAGATAGAAAATTTGGAAAACCAGGCCGTAAAGACAAAAGAAAATCTGGACGCGTCTTCCGAAAAACTGCAGCAGTCGATGCTGAAAAGCCATGAGATAGAGCTGAAGGTACAGAATATAGAGCAGGAAAAGGCAAAGGAAAATGATAGGGTTACACTGCTCCTTGATGACAGGGCAACCGTAACTAAGGAATATGCAGAAAACCGTACTAAGGTGAAAGAGCTCCAGGAAACTTTAGCGGATCGAGAAGCAAAGGATACGGAAGCTAAGGAAATGCTGGAAAAGCTGCAAAAGCAGGCCACGTCAAGGGAAAGTGCTCTTACTGCACTTGAAAATCAGCTGCAGGATGCCAGGGTACAGCTAGAAACATCAACTGCAAAAACCGGATATATTGAAGAGCGGATGCAGAGCTTGGATACGGACACTATTTCCGTGCGCAATGAAATAAAGAACAATGATGCGGAAAAGGAAAGATTGCTGCAGGTAATTAAAGGCTGTGAAATAAAAAAGGCAAACGTGGACGCAGAAAGCAATACTTTAATGGAAGAGCTGCAGGAAATAAGTGGGGGTAAGGACCGTTACAGTGAACAGAAACTGGAACTCACAGGCAGACAGCAGGAAATCGGTCGGAATATTGAAGATGCAAGAAAAAGCGTCGGGGCAGCAGAAAACAGATTACGGCAGCTTGAACTTGAGATGACACGGCAGGACAGTGACTATGAGCATGCCATAGAGCAGCTTGGTTCTGAATATAATATGGACGCTGCAGCAGCAAGGGAAGCGGAACTGCTGGATCTTGACATAAAAGCCCTGCAGAAAATGGAAAGTACCCTTACTATTGCAATTGCGGATTTAGGTCCCGTAAATCCATCCGCCATTGAAGAGTATGAAGCTATAAAAGAGCGCAGTGATTTTTTGAATAAACAGTTTACGGATTTATGTACTGCCAAAGATAATCTTGAAACGGTCATCAGCGAAATAAATTCCGGTATGACTAAGAAATTCAGGGAAGCCTTTGAAAAGATAAATATCTATTTTGCAGAATGTTATGCTAAGCTTTTTGGTGGAGGAACGGCTCTTTTAAAATTATCAGTTCCGGACGATATTTTAAATTCCGGCATAGATATTCATGCCCAGCCGCCGGGAAAGAAGCTTCAGAGCCTCTACCTTTTGAGCGGCGGTGAAAGAGCCCTTACTGTAATCGCGCTGCTCTTTGGACTTTTAAGTTACCAGCCGTCACCGTTTTGTATATTGGATGAAATTGACGCACCCCTAGATGACGCAAATATTGCAAGATTTTCCGATTTTCTGCATGAATATGCGGAAAAAACCCAGTTTATAGTAATTACACACAGAAAAGGAACCATGGAATGTGCTGATATAATGTATGGCGTAACTATGGACGAATCAGGCGTGTCGAAACTATTGTCCGTAAGATTAGGCGAAAATGAGGAGTAGGAATATGGATTTTTTTGAAAAGTTGAAAGGAAGTCTTAGTAAGACAAGACACAATTTTACAGACAGAATAGAGGAACTAGTGGGATTGTCCGTATCCGTTGACGAGGATTTCCTGGATGAACTGGAGATGATTCTCATCTCAGCTGACGTGGGAGTAAAAACAAGTCAGAAACTTATAGATGCCGTGCGTACCGCAGCAAAAAACAGGGAAATAAAGGGTACGGATGACGTAATACCGTTTCTGAAAAAATATCTTGCAGAAATGCTTACAGATTCCACCCAGCGCACAAGAATCGGCGCAAAACCCACTGTAATTTTAATAGTAGGCGTGAATGGAGTAGGGAAAACAACGACAATAGGGAAATTGGCCAATTATTTTCATTTATTTAACTATAAAGTTATGCTAGCAGCGGGGGATACCTTTAGAGCCGCGGCGTCTGAACAGCTCAAAATATGGGGCGAACGTGCAAGCTGCGATGTAATAAGTCATGCTGAAGGTGCGGATCCTGCGGCAGTTGTTTTTGATGCCGTAAAAGCAGCCGTTGCAAGGGGCGCCGATATTTTATTTATTGATACCGCCGGCAGACTGCATAATAAAGCTAATTTGATGAATGAGCTGGAAAAGATCCACAGGGTGATTAAACGCGAGATTCCTGATGCACCCCATGAAACGTTTCTCGTATTGGATGCCACAACAGGCCAGAACGCAGTGACACAGGCGAAGGTATTTACGGAGACGGCTGATGTCACTGGAGTGGTGCTGACAAAGTTGGATGGAACAGCAAAGGGTGGCGTGGTGGTAGCCGTTAAGGAAGAACTAGGCCTGCCGGTGAAATGGATCGGCATAGGCGAAGGGATTATGGATTTCCGTCCTTTTGAGCCTGATAAGTTTGTGGAAGCTTTATTCTCAAGTGACAAGTAAAAATACTTGACAGTTGTCTGACTATACCTTATAATGGCATAGTCAGATATTTTTATGCAAAGGATTAAACGTCTTGAAACAGGATTTAGCAAGGAGAATCAGATTTGGCAGGCTCTTTGATATTTACGGCGGCCTGCTGACGAGAAAACAGCAACAGTGCCTGAAATTTTATTTTTATGATGATCTGTCGCTGGCTGAAATAGCGGAAGAGCTTGATGTTTCCCGCCAGGCTGTCCATGATATTTTGAAAAGATCGGAGCAACTACTGGAAAGGCATGAAAACAGATTGGAACTTCTTTTGCGTGAAAATTCGGAAAAGAAAAGATTGGGGCTTGTGCTTAATCTTCTCGAGACAGGGG
>JAJQAO010000035.1 GCA_021203775.1 Phascolarctobacterium sp. | reverse complement strand
GTAATTTTATTAACATAAAGTTTAACCTGTTCAATATTTTCAGGCGGTAAACTATGTCTTCGGCATAATTCCTGAGTGGCATAAAGGGCTGCATGGGAATGTTTACAGCAGGCATAGGGTTTAAAAGAATTATTGTCAATTTTAAGATTGCCGTAATCAAGTGAGTCAGTCAATTTTTCCAGATGAGGTTCTTTAACCATGGCACGGCAAAAACCTTTTTCTCCTTCCAAAATTTTCTGCGCACCTGTAAATCCTGACTGGGACAAATATGCAGAAAGAACACCTGCATAACAGCTTTTACCGGCATGCAGTGCTTTACTCATTGCCCCATCTTTTAAAAATTCCCATAATCCGGCAGCCTGCGTACCGGCGCTGCCATAGCACATAAGTGTCTGTTCTTCATTAAGACCTAAAAGATTGGCTGCAGCTGCAGCTGCGCCGAAAGTTCCTGCAGTCCCCGTAGTGTGCCAGAAAAAATAAGATTCAGGGATAACGGATTCGCCAACTCTTGCCCCTGCCTCATATCCGGCACATACAGCGGCAATTATTTCTTTACCGTTTTTATGTTCTGCTTCTGCAATAGCAATGGTACCAGGGACAACAACAGTTGCCAAATGTATAATTGAAGGATTATGCAGGTCATCAAAATCAAGACAGTGGGAAGCAGCCCCGTTACAGAAAGCTGCATCCAATACAGATACTTTCGAATTTTTACCATCCAAGACGGTTGCTTCCTGCGCGCCTGTTTTTAAGACAACTTTTCTGATAATGACAGCGGGTTTTTCCATAGAACCTCTAATGGACACGCCAAACCAGTCTAAAATACATTTTTTTGCCATGTTAATGGAGTGTTCAGAAAGATGGCTGAATTTAAGGTTTGCAGTAAAATCAGCCAGCAACTTTGTCCGCATAAAATCAGCTCCTTTATATGCATAGGGGAATTAGAACATATTACCTTCCTGTCTGTATTCACCGAATACTTCGCGCATAATGCCGCAAATTTCACCCAATGTGGCATAAGTTTTTACTGCATCAATTAAATAAGGCATCAGGTTTTCCTCAGTTGAGCAGGCAGCTTTCAACTTATCCAAAGCAGTGGTTACTGCGGTCTGATTACGATGAGCTTTCATTTCATTTAGTTTTGCCATTTGTCTTTCTGCCACGCTTAAATCTGCAGTAATTACATCGTTGGTTTTTATTTGTTTATTATCGGCGAACTTATTGACCCCTACAACAATACGGCTGCCTTTTTCAATTTCATTCTGATAGGAATATGCATGGGAAGCCATTTCTTTTTGCATGTAGCCTTTTTCAATAGCGGCTACGGCTCCGCCGATGGCATCAATTTCTTTAATATAATTATAGGCTTCGCGTTCAAATTTATCGGTCAATTCCTCTACATAATAAGATCCTGCAATAGGATCAATTGTATCAGCTACGCCGCTTTCATATGCCAGCAGCTGCTGGGTTCGCAGTGCCAGGGTAGCAGAGTCTTCTGTAGGCAGTGCAATGGCTTCATCATAGGCACAGCAGGCCATGGACTGGATGCCGCCTAAAATTGCGGATAAGGCCTGCCAGGTGATGCGTGCCACATTGTTTAAAGGTTGCTGGGCCGTAAGGACACTGCCTGCCGTATGAACGTGCACACGCAGCATTTGGGCTTTAGGAACGGAGGCGCCATAGCGCTCTTTCATAATATGAGCCCAAAGGCGTCTTGCAGCACGGAATTTTGCGATTTCAGAGAAGAAATCCAAACCAGCGGTAAAAATCCAGCTGATGCCGGGAGCAAAATCATCAACATTCTGCCCTGCTTTAATTGCCGCGTCAATATATGCCATCGCATTTGAAAATGCAAAAGCTATTTCCTGTACTTCCGAGGAACCCGCTTCACGGATGTGATAAGCACCTACACTGATTGTATTCCACTTAGGGATATTTTTAGAGCAATAGGCAAAAGTATCAGTGATGAGGCGCATGGAAGGACGAGGTGGGAAGATATATGTTCCGCGGGCGATGTATTCTTTGAGGATATCGTTTTGGATAGTGCCTTTTAATTGTTCTGGTTTTACCCCCTGTTTTTCGGCTACTGCCACGTACATTGCCAAAAGGACGGCAGCAGGACCATTAATGTTCATTGAAGTGCTGACTTTATCAAGGGGAAAGCCTTCAAACAGTTTTTCCATATCAGCCAGAGAGTCTATGGCGACACCAACTTTACCAACCTCTCCTTTTGAGAGTTCGGCATCTGAATCAAGGCCGATTTGTGTTGGCAGATCCATAGCCACAGAAAGGCCGGTCTGTCCTGCATTTAGCAAATATTTATAACGGGCGTTGGTTTCTTCGGCAGTAGCAAACCCGGCATAGGCACGCATGGTCCATAAACGGCCGCGATACATGGTTGGCTGTACTCCTCGGGTAAAAGGATATTCTCCTGGGAACCCGAGTTTGCTCTCGTAATCAAAATCAGTTATGTCCAGAGGGGAATATAAGCGTTTTTCGGAAAAATCTTTCCTTTCAGGAAATTTAGTGATGGATTTTGCGACTTTTGCTTCATATTTTCCCATTTCCTTTTGTAGGCTTTCTATTGTTGTCATGATAATAATCCTCCTTGCCTATTTCATGCTGCCGGTACGGTCAAGTCTGATATGCATGTCAAATGCATGTTCCAAGTCCACTGGCATATGTGCATTTTTTTTCTGTGCCATTTTCAAATATTCATAAAGCTGCGGTTTGAAATCGGGGTGGGCACATTTTTCAATGATAAGTTTTGCACGCTTTGCAGGGCTTAATCCGCGAATATCGGCTACTCCCTGCTCTGTGATAAAAATCATGGTATCGTGTTCTGTATGGTCAGCATGACTCACCATAGGAACTACACTGGAAATATTTCCGTTTTTAGCCGTAGATGGAGTGGAAAAAATACTTATATAGCCGTTTCGCATATAATCTCCGCTGCCGCCTATACCGTTCATCATATTGCGGCCTAAAAT
>JAJQAO010000013.1 GCA_021203775.1 Phascolarctobacterium sp. | reverse complement strand
TTGCGGCAAAGCTTGCCATAGCGGCTTTTATCGTTCCTTACATCTTTGTATTGTCGCCTGAGTTGCTCATGATTGACGCTACAGTGCTTAACCTTCTTTACAGTACATTTACTGCCGTAGTGGGCATGTGGGGTGTATCTATCTCAATGATCGGATTCTGCCAGAACGTGCTTAATTTCCCACAGCGTGTTGTATTCTTAATTGGCGGCGTCTGCATGATTATTCCTGAGATAATGACTGATGCCGTTGGTATTGCATTGCTGGTAGCGGCCTTCTTATGGCAGCGCACTAATAAGGTGAAAGGCGCCATCACTCAGAACAGCAGCGACGATCTGTAAAATTATAATTAAAAAGCTGTCCCCCATATTTAGGCGGGACAGCTTTTTTGCTTTATTTTCACAATTATGCATATTTGAATTTACCATATACTTAGTGTATAATATAGACTAGAGTAAGTGTGCGGACATAATTATATTTTTTATAAATTTTTGTACGGATATAATTCATATACGGAGGTGTATTTTTTTTGGTAAAAATTCAAGATAAAGTTCAGATAATTCCTCTTGGTGGATTAGGGGAGATTGGCAAAAACATGACAGTTTTCCGCTATGAGGATGATATTATTTTAGTTGATGCCGGGCTAATGTTCCCAGAAGACGATATGCTGGGAATAGATCTGGTAATTCCGGATATTACTTATCTGCTTGAAAATAAGGATAAATTAAAGGGTATTTTCTTGACCCACGGGCACGAAGATCACATTGGAGCCCTGCCTTATGTTTTAAAACAAATAGATGTTCCCGTCTACGGTACTGCCCTTACTCTCGGTATTTTAGAGGGGAGACTTAAGGAAAATGGCGTAAGTTCGGAAAATCTTACTGTAATAAAGCCTGGTGAAAAAGTTAAGGCGGGAGCTTTTAAGCTGGGCTTTATTCGTGTAAACCACAGTATTCCTGATGCGGTAGCCATTGCAATTACTACTCCGATTGGTATAATCATCCATACGGGAGATTTTAAATTTGACCAGACCCCAGTGGACGGACAGGTGACACAGTTCAATAAATTTGCGGAATACGGCGATAAAGGCGTACTGGCTCTTCTTGCCGACAGCACTAATGCGGAGCGCCCAGGTTTTACCCCCAGCGAGAAAGTCGTCGGCCAGACATTTGATGATGAGTTCCGCTACGCTAGGGGACGTATTATTGTTGCCACATTTTCCTCAAATGTCCATCGCATACAGCAGGTAATAGACAGTGCGGTGAGGTATAAACGCAAGGTTGCCGTTATAGGACGCAGTATGGTGAATGTCGTAAATATATCCAAAGAGCTTGGCTATCTTAATATTCCGGAGGGCGTACTCATTGATATTGATGAAACGAATAATTATACGGCGGATCAGATGGTCATCATCACGACGGGAAGTCAGGGGGAACCTATGTCAGCCCTTACACGTATGGCAATGAGTGACCATAGGAAAGTTGACATTATTCCTGGGGACACGGTAATTATTTCGGCCACGCCTATCCCAGGGAACGAAAAGCTGGTTTCCAGAACTATTGACCATCTCTATAAACTTGGTGCAGATGTAGTCTATGAAAAATCAAACGGCGTACATGTTTCAGGGCATGCCAGTCAGGAAGAAATAAAGCTTATGCATAATCTTGTACGGCCAAAATACTTTATTCCCGTACACGGTGAATACCGTCATCTTATAAAACACGCAGGGCTTGCCAGGGATCTGGGCATGCCGAAAGAAAATATCGTTATTGCAGAAAACGGCAATGTCATTGAACTTACCAGAAACAGTATTGCAATTACCGGTAAGATAACATCGGGTAAGGTACTTGTAGACGGACTGGGGGTGGGGGATGTAGGCAATATTGTATTGCGTGACCGCCGCCAGCTTTCCCAGGACGGGATTATGATTGTCGTTGTAACCATGGATAGGGAAAATTGCCAGGTGGTATCTGGACCTGATATTGTATCCAGAGGATTTGTTTATGTGCGTGAAGCAGAGGATCTTATGGAAGAAGCCAGAGATAAGGTGCAGTTTGCCCTTGATAAATGTGAGAATGAGGGAGTTTCCGAATGGCCTGCCATTAAATCAACTGTCAGGGAATCACTGGGACGTTTCTTATATGAAAAGACGGGACGGAGACCGATGATTCTGCCAATAATTATGGAAATATAAACGGGAGTGCATTATTTTGAGGGAAAAGAAAAAAACTGCTGAACAAGGAAATAGCGGTATTCGCCGTTTTATAGTAGGTGTGGTGCTTCTGGCATTGGCAGTTGTATCCATTCTTTCTTACTGCGGCATTTTTACGAATAGTGTCACTGCGTTTATTGATAGGATACAGCTCTATATTTTCGGTAAGGGGACCTTATTATTGCCTGTAATCTGTATTATCGTGGGGTATAGGGTATTAAAGGCAGAAAGCATTATATCTTTCAATAAAAAAACATTACTTTTTCTTCTCTTCGTGCTGTGCTTTCTCGGTACGGCTCATAATCTTTATGTAACGGGGACGGGAGAGGAGTTATATCCCGACAGGCTTCCTATGGGTGGCGGTCTAATTGGCGGCATTGTTGCTTTTATCTTGCACCGCACAATTGGCTTCGAGTGGTCCTGGGCAGTCCTGCTTCTCGGATGGCTGGTTTTCATCGCGGCAGTAATGCCGCTTGGTGCTATTGCAAGGAGAATTAAAAGACTTCTTTTCGGATCTAAGAAGAAAGATGATGGACTGGGAGGAGAAATAGAAGAAGCTGCAGGTGATGAGGAAAAGTCGGCTGCTGTACCACCATGGAAAAACAGTTCTGTTTCCATGAATACTGACAGACCCAATGTTTACGGCGATGAAGAATTTAAGGGATTTACCGAAGGGCTTAATGGCAAAAAGACCTTTGGGTTCGGCAAAAAAAATATTTACGAGCAGAAAGACGTTAAAGAGGGAATTTCAAAGGATCCGGTACAGTTACCGGAGTGGGAGGAAAATAAGCCCAGCGTAACAGTCCCGATTATCAGCTATGGCAGCGATGGGGATAATACGGAAAATGAAAATACGGAGATTATTGGAAATGATTATGGAGACAAAACAGTAGAAGAAAAACCAGAACCTGAAAATATTGAAAGTGAGAAAAATGAAAATATTACAGAAGAGCCTGTACTGGATAAGACTGTAACAGAAGAGCCAAGAAAAAGAACGGCCAAGGATAAGGAGTATAAACTGCCGCCGATGAAAATCCTTGATCCTGTAAAGAGGGACAGTGCGGCATCATATAAAAGTGAAGTCAGAAATAAGTGTGCTATCTTAGAGAAAACTCTGGCTGATTTTCATGTCCGTGCAACGGTTTCCGCTGTAACTAGGGGACCTGCCGTAACCAGGTTCGAGTTGCAGCCTGCTCCAGGGGTAAAGGTAAGTTCGGTTACGAACCTTGCTGATGATATTGCGCTGAAACTAGCGGCACCAGGAGTAAGGATTGAGGCACCTATTCCAGGGAAAGCGGCCATTGGTATTGAAGTGCCAAACAGCAAAAATGACCCGGTATTTTTCAGGGAGATTGTGGACTGCGATGATGTCCGCACAAATGATTCAAAGCTTTATATTGGTCTTGGAAAAGATATAAGCGGTACCATTGTTCCGATAGATTTGACGAAAATGCCCCATCTTCTGATCGCAGGATCTACCGGATCTGGCAAATCCGTATGCATAAATACTATAATTGCAGGGATTCTGTATAAGGCAAAGCCTGATGAAGTAAAACTTATTTTAGTTGATCCAAAGGTAGTAGAACTTTCCAATTACGACGGAATACCGCATCTTATGGTTCCCGTGGTAACGGATTCGAAAAAAGCTGCTTCTGCGCTGAGATGGGCTGTTTCTGAAATGGAGCGGCGCTACAAGCTTTTTGCAGATAATCATGTACGTGAAATTAACAGTTACAATGAGCAGGCCGAGGAAAGACTGCCGTTTATCGTAATTATTATTGACGAATTGGCTGATCTTATGACCGTAGCCAAGGCAGATGTAGAAGATGCTATTCTTCGCTTGGCGCAAAAGGCAAGGGCTGCCGGCATTCATCTGATTTTAGCTACCCAGAGGCCTTCAGTTGATGTTATTACTGGTATTGTAAAAGCAAATGTGCCTTCTAGAATTGCTTTTGCCGTTTCCTCGCAGATTGATTCCAGAACAATACTTGATATGAGCGGCGCAGAACAGCTTCTTGGGCGAGGTGACATGTTGTTTTTGCCCATTGGCAGCAATAAGCCCATGCGTCTCCAGGGGGCCTTTGTAAGCGATGATGAACTGCATAGGATAACTGAGTTCATCATGAGGCAAGAGATGCCGTTAAACTACACCGAAGAAATCACGGAGCAGAAATTGGAAAGCGATAATAAGAACAATACATCTGATGAAGGCGGAATTGTTATTGATGATGAACTTTTTGAAGATGCACTCCGTCTTGTACTTGACTTAGGACAAGCATCAGCTTCAATGCTGCAGCGTCGTTTCAGGGTGGGCTATACCCGTGCAGCAAGGCTTGTTGATACAATGGAAGAGCTTGGGATAGTAGGCCCTGCCGCTGGCAGTAAACCGCGGGAAGTTATAATGAGCCGCGAAGAGGTTGAAGAGCGGTTCTTAAATTCTTATTAGTACATTGGAGGTACTGATAGTGGAAAGTATAGGGAAAACTCTTCATGAAGCTAGAATAAAAAAAGGCCTAACCATTGAAGATGTAGAATTACAGACTGGTATCAGAAAAAAATATCTGGCGGCTATTGAAAATGATGACTATGCAGCTGTTCCGGGAGAAGTTTTTGTTAAAGGCATCATTCGTACCTATGGTAATCATCTGGATTTAAACGGCCCCGAACTGGTGGATATTTATAAAGCTGCCGTTGCAGGCAGTACAGTTGAAAAAGTAAAAAGCCAAGGAGTAAGGGAAGTTAACAGCGTTAAAGTTGGTATTTTTTTAAAGCAGCAGGGAGATATTGGTGGTGGCAGGCCTGGCAGCGTTTCGTCTGGATTTCCTATCAGACAATTTTTAGCAGGACTTGTCGCCATTTTAATTTTCGTAGGAGGATATTTTCTTATACCCCGAATTTTTGGATATGGGAACAATACAACAAATAAACCTGCTGTTACTATTGAACAGAAGGCTTCTGCAACAGATCCATCTGGTAAATAAGGTGCCTGTATGAAAGAATTCTTACCCGTTTCCGCTGAAGACATAGCCAAACGCGGCTGGAAGCAGCCAGATTTCCTTTTTGTCAGTGGTGATGCATATGTTGATCATCCGTCCTTCGGCCCAGCGGTTATTTGTCGGGTTCTGGAGTCAAAGGGATATAAGGTGGCTCTTCTCTGCCAGCCACAATGGGATAATCCGGAAAATTTTGCTGCTCTTGGAAAACCGAGGCTTGGAGTGCTTATTTCAGGCGGCAATATTGATTCCATGCTATGCCACTATACAACAGCAAAGAAACTGCGCAATATGGATAAATATACTCCTGGCGGTATAATGGGAAAACGTCCGGATCATGCCGTAACTGTTTATGCAAGGCAGGTAAAGAAACTGTGGCCGGATCTGCCGGTTATAATTGGCGGTATTGAGGCTAGCCTGCGTCGTTTTGTGCATTTTGATTATTGGGAAAATACTCTGTTGCCATCCGTTTTAGAAAGCAGTGGGGCAGATCTTTTAATATATGGCATGGGCGAGAAGCAGGTAGTGGAAGTTGCCGATTATCTATCGGGTGGGGCCTGTATAAGCGACATTCTTTGCATTCGCGGTACGGCATATGCCTCTCTGGAAAAACCTGTTTTTGAGGAATATGTGGAACTGCCATCATTTGCGGAAATAAAGGCCAACAGGGAGCTCTTTGCAAAGGCCTATCGGCTGCAGAGCAGAGAGCAGGACCCTTTCTATGGAAAGACAGTTATACAAAAAGGAGACAGTAAATACATCATCCAGAATCCTTCCACATATCCTTTGACGCAGGAGGAACTAGACGGCATTTACGACCTTGATTATATGCGTGATTGTCATCCTTCCTATAAATCCCTTGGAGGAGTTGCAGCACTTGAGGAGGTACGATTCAGCATAGTAAGCTGCCGTGGCTGTTTTGGCAGTTGTTCGTTCTGTGCTATTCATGCCCATCAGGGACGCATTGTTCAGGCCAGAAGCCATGAATCCATTCTCAGAGAGGCAAAAATTCTGACACAACTTTCCGAATTTAAGGGCTATATACATGATATAGGCGGACCTACTGCAAATTTCCGCCATCCTTCATGCAGCAAACAATTAAAATCTGGTGTGTGCGCGGATCGCCAGTGTCTTTTTCCAAAGCCGTGTCCTAATCTTGATGCTGATCACGGAGATTATATTTCTCTCCTTAGGAAAGTAAGGGCACTGCCTGGCGTTAAAAAAGTATTTATACGAAGCGGAATCCGCTACGATTACCTTATGGCGGATAAAAATCTTGATTTCTTAGACGAACTTTGCCGATACCATGTTAGCGGGCAGCTGAAAGTAGCACCAGAGCATATTTCTCCGCCTGTCCTAAAACGGATGGGCAAACCTGGAAAAGATGTTTATATGCGTTTTATGCGCCTGTTTGCTGGGAAAAATCGGGAAATAGGATTATCCCAGTATCTGGTGCCTTATTTTATTTCCAGTCATCCCGGTTCCAGCCTGAGAAATGCCGTGGAATTGGCTGAGTTCCTCAGGGATATTAAATATAATCCCAGACAAGTTCAGGATTTTATCCCCACACCCGGCAGCGCTGCCACGGCGATGTATTACTCAGGTATAGACCCAGAAAGAGGGGATAAGGTTTTTGTTGCAAGAAATCCTCATGATAAAGCAATGCAGAAGGCCCTTATGCAATATAAAAATCCACGCAACAGACATCTGGTCCTTGAGGCGCTGAGGAAAGAAAATCGTATGGATCTTGTGGGGTCTGGGAAAAAATGTCTGTTGCAGGAAGAAAAACGACAGCAAAACCCTAGGAGAAGATTAAAAAAGTAAAATTACGGAGGAGAAAATGGGTCGTTTTTTAATAATGCTTATTCTCGCCATCATGGTATCTGGCTGCGGTGTATCACCTAAGGCAGAGCCTGTGAGGACAATAGTTGTATATTCCGAACTTGACAGCAGATTTACTGAAGATCTGCTTAAAGATTATAATGAACACAATAAAGACGGTGTAGTCCTGAAGGCAATTTATGAACTTAAAGCTGACGCAAAGCCAGATCTGGTCATTGCAGGATATAGGGTTTTAAATAATTTTAAGGCGGAAAAGCTTTTGCAACCTGTTGAATGCTTATCGGGAGATAGTCTACCATCAGCATTTCGTGACAAGGATGAATGCTGGTACGGCTCATTTTATGATCCAGTAGTATTTCTTGTTAATCAGCAGTTTGCTCGCAGAGTAGGCCAGGAGAATATAAATGGATGGAGAGATTTAGCGGACAAGGAAGATGTCCGAATTACCGTACAAAATCTTTCGAACAGCACAAGTACTAAAGATTTTCTCGGAGCGCTTGCTTCCCATATGGGGGAGAGCGTTTCCTTGAATTATTTATGGAATATTAACCACAATATCAGCCAATATGCAAAGTTCCCCTTTACTCCAGTACGCATGACGGCAGTTGGCGATGCGGATATTGCCATTACCAGACAGAGTTTCGTCTTTAAGTATCTAGAAAATAATTTTCCGGCATATGTGGTTTTTCCTAAAGAGGGTACACCTATTGATTTATACGGTGCGGCTGTTTTTAATGACTGTAAGCTTAAGGATCAGGGAATTTCTTTTATAAACTGGCTGATTAGTAGTGATGAGGTGAAACATATATCACAAGTTGCTGATACGGGATTTATGTTCCTTCTGCCGCAGGGATTAAATGGCAGCGCTGTAGATCCTAACCTCCTATGGCTGAATATAAATTATCCGGAGTCTGCAGACCAAGATGCTCTTCTAACGAAATGGCTAGGGAACGTACGTTTCAGTACTAATGATAAATATGAGGAGAAGAAACAATGAAGCTTGGATTGGTTAGTCTTGGATGTCCAAAGAATCTAGTCGATTCCGAGGTTATGCTAGGCATACTTGCGAAAAAACAACTTATTATTACAAATAATCCTGCAGAAGCCGAAATTATCATTATAAATACATGTGGTTTCATCGAGAGTGCAAAAGAGGAATCAATTAATAACATCTTGGAGATGGGAGAATATAAAAATACCGGTTGCTGTAAATATCTTATCGTTACTGGATGTCTTGGGCAGCGTTACGCCAAAGAGCTCTTTGATAGTATTGCTGAGGTAGACGCTGTAGTGGGAACGGAGTGCTTTGCCGATATCGATCTGGTCATAGATGAAGTACTTAAAGGAAAGAGATTTATCCATTTGAAAAGGCACAGCAGAAACGATAGAATGCTGCCGAGGATTTTGACGACTCCATCCTATATGGCTTATCTTAAAATAGCAGAGGGTTGCGACAACTGTTGCTCATACTGTACCATACCTAAAATTCGCGGCCCTTATACCAGCCGTCCTTATAATGAGGTGCTGGATGAAGCCAGAGATTTAGCAGAAAGTGGGATTAAGGAAATTATTATAATTGCTCAGGATACTACCAGATATGGAGAGGATTTATATCATAAATTCATGCTCCCACAACTTTTAAAGGATTTGGACAAGCTTCCAGGTATAGAGTGGATCCGAGTCATGTATTGCTATCCTGACAGTTTCACAGATGAGCTTTTAGAAGCTTTTGCCACTTTGCCGAAAGTCTGCAAATATATCGATCTTCCTTTACAGCATGCTAGTGACAGACTTCTTAATAGTATGAATAGACGGGATACTAGGAAAGGATTGGAGGCACTCCTCGCAAAAATACGTAAACGTATTCCTGATATCGTCATACGAACTACATTTATTGTAGGGTTTCCTGGAGAAACTGAAGCGGATTTTTCCGATCTTAAAAATTTTATTTCGGAGCAGTCTTTTGAACATGTTGGAGTTTTTAAGTATTCCAGGGAGGAAGGGACTGTTGCGGGAAATATGGTGGATCAAATTGCTGAAGATGTGAAAGAGGACCGGTACCATGAGATCATGTCAATGCAAGCGGGAATATCCGAAAAACTGAATAAGGATATGGAAGGAAAGGAACTTACGGTAGTTGTGGAAGGTTTTGAAAAGGATAATCTTGCGGTTGCACGTTCTTACAGGGAGGCCCCTGATATTGATGGCGGCATATATATAGAAAATGCTGCTGAACTCAATATAGGGGATTTTGTGAAGGTGCGGATTTTGCAGGGTTTCACCTATGAAATGGTAGCAGAAAAGATATAATTGGGGAGATAATAATGATTGTTGAAATTATTAGTACAGGCACGGAATTGTTATTGGGCGAAATATTAAATACTAATTTCCAGTATCTTTCTCAAAATTTAAACAGGATGGGCTTTGATGTTTTATATGAGACCACCGTTGGTGATAATGAAAAGCGAATGGAAGAAGTGTTGCGCACTGCAATGGAAAGAGCAGATGTTATTATTACTACGGGAGGGTTAGGACCGACAAGAGGTGATATTACTAAGGAAACGGTAATGAAGGTCTGCAGCAGGGAAGGCTATCTTGATACTGGGATATGGAGAAAAATAGAGGCATATTTTGCAAAAAGGGGTACAGTTGTCCCGTCAAATAATAAAAAACAGGCCATAGTTCCAAATGGTGCAAAAATTCTGGAAAATGGAGCAGGAACAGCCCCGGGGATATGGCTTGAATGTGATGGAAAAACCTTTATTCTTCTTCCAGGACCTCCTGCTGAAGTTAAGGATATATGTGAAAAAAAGCTTTGGAATATTATGCTGAAAAAATTTGCAGGGCAGGGAATAATTTTATCACGGATACTACGTCTGCGTGGCATAGGAGAATCGCTTACGGCAGAGATCATTGATGATCTTATTATGAACCAGACTAATCCTACTCTTGCAATTTATGCCCGCCGCGGTGAAACAATCATACGCATTACGGCTAAAGCAGAAAATTCAGAGATTGCAGGCACTATGATTGAAAATATGCAGGAAAAACTCATGAAGCATTTGGGGAAATATATCTATGGTGCAGATGATGAATCCCTGGCTGGTATCCTTGGGCGGTTACTTTTATGTCATAATGCGACCATTGCATTTGCTGAATCTTGCAGCGGTGGACTGGCTAGCAGTCTATTGACAGATATTCCAGGCAGTTCAGAATATTTTCTCGGGTCTGCCGTTACTTACACCAATATGGCAAAAAACAAAATTCTCAAAGTGCGCCAAGCTACTTTAGACAAGTTTGGTGCCATCAGCAGCGAAACGGCATGCGAAATGGCTGTCAATGTAAAAAATCTTTTCGGCAGCAGTTATGGGGTAAGCATCACAGGCAATGCAGGGCCAAGTGCAAGTGAGGATAAAGAAGTAGGGCTTGTCTATATTGCCATTGCATCAAAAGATGCGGTTTATTGCCAAAAGCATCGTTTTGCATCTAATAGAACGGAAAATAAACTAAGGATAGCGCTTACGGCACTTTCCTTGGCTATTGATAAAATAAAATCAGAAAATAAAAATACAGCGGAGAAAAAATAGTTTATGACAATAATTCAGTAGGAGATGTTAGGTGGAGACTATAAAATCAATGTTGCCCCTGCACGTTTAAAAAGATAAACTGCTATGGCAGGAAGAGAAGGAGAATAAAATGAGTGATATTTCAGGTAATTTGAAGGGAATACGTGATTCAATAATTGAAGAGCTGAGAACCCTGTATGATATAAGACTGGAATCAGGTCAGCTTATTTCCAGCCAGCTTGTCAGTAAAATGGCAGAACTTACAGAACTTATTAATCGTGAAATTTCAGTATATGTCAGTCGCAGTGGACAAATTTTAAATGTTACCGTAGGCAGTAATGAAACAGTTTCTCTTCCGATAGTTGAAGGTAGGCGCGGAAACCGGCGTTTAAGCGGTATCCGATGCGTACATACACATCCTGGCGGTAACTCATTGCTAAGTGGGGTTGATATTTCTGCTTTAAGATCTAACCGTTTTGATGCCATGATTGCAATTGGAGTAACAGAAGGTGAATATTCAAATGTTCCAGTCAGTTTTGGTATGATAATAGGTATTGATGATAATGAACAGTATACTGTCGGCAGTTATGGGCCTATTACTGTGAAAGAAGCGGAAAACATCTTTTTCCCCAATTTTATCTGCACTGTTGAACGTATTTTAAATAAGCAGATGAATACCACGTCCCTCGAGGAAACTGAAGAACGAGCTGTTCTTATCGGCATGGAATATAATAGGAAAGAGGACACTCTTGGATGGAGTGTGGAGGATTCTATTGAGGAATTGAAACAGTTGGCCGATACGGCAGGAGCCAAAGTGATTGCCAGTTTCATACAAAAACGCCAGAAACCTGATCCTGCTTTTTTTATTGGTAGGGGGAAGGTACGGGAACTAGCTCTTTATATGCAGGAGGAAAATATTGATCTTACTATTTTTGATGATGAACTTTCTCCAGCCCAGCAACGCAATATTGAAGAGGCTATGGGAGTTAGAGTATTGGATAGAACTGCACTAATTCTTGATATTTTTGCACAGCGGGCCCGCAGTAATGAAGGAAAACTTCAGGTAGAGTTAGCGCAGTTGCAGTATATGTTGCCGCGTATAGTAGGTAAAGGGCCTAGCCTTTCGCGTTTAGGCGGCGGAATTGGTACCCGCGGTCCTGGTGAAACCAAACTTGAAGTGGACAGACGACGCATACGTGACCGTATTGCGTATATCAGAGAATGCATTGGGAAAGTAAAAAATGTGCGCACGTTGCATCGTGAAGGGCGTAAAACCGTACCCAGCATCAATATTATAGGATATACAAATGCCGGGAAGTCAACACTGCTTAACACTTTAACAGATTCTGATATTTATGCAAAAGACCAGCTTTTTGCAACTCTTGATCCCACAACTAGACAATTAGAGTTGCCTGGCAAGCAACAGGTTATATTAACGGATACCGTAGGTTTTATTCAGCGCCTGCCGCATCAGTTGGTGGCGGCATTTCATTCCACCCTTGAAGAGATTGTTGAAGCTGATATTCTACTGCATGTCATAGATGTCAGTCATGAACTTTATAAAGAGCAAAGTAATGCAGTATATCATGTTCTGGATGAAATCGGTGTCAGAGATAAGACAATCATTACGGTTTACAATAAAATAGATAAACTGCCGCAGGATTCTAGTCTGCTGGCACGTCTTGCCAAAGAAGGAAATAGCGTCTGTGTTTCAGCCGTAAAAAATATAAATCTTGACAAACTTAAGGATATGATTGCGGAAAATCTGAAACTGCAGGCAGTGGAAGAGTATTTTCTTATTCCTTACAGTGATTCGGATAAAATAGCAAGGTTCTATAATGTGGGCGTCGTTCTGGAGCAGAAATATCTGCCAGAAGGAACTATGCTGAAAGTACGCCTGAAGAGCGCGCAGATAGGTGAGTTCGAAAAATATATTAAGAAAGGTGAAATTAATTGACTAATTACGGTTCAATAGAGCTAAAAGCAATGAAAAAGGTTGCTGAATTAACCGCACGTCTTGAAGAAATTACTATGTTTAATACAGCCAAGGTTATCAACGCCTTTGCAAAGAATAAGGTCTCCGACTATTATTTAAAGCCGAGTACAGGATATGCATATTCTGATGTCGGGCGGGAAAAACTGGATCTGATCTATGCGGAGATTTTTAAGGCGGAAGCAGCATTAGTGCGTTCACAGTTTGTTTCTGGAACGCATGCCTTGGCGGTAGGGCTTTTAGGAAATTTGCGTACTGGAGACGAAATGATTTCTGTTACTGGACCTCCTTATGATACTATGCAGACTGTTATCGGCTCTCCTGTAAAAACGGAAGGTTCTCTTGTGGATATAGGAGTAATCTATAAGGAGCTGCCTATGCTTCCTGGAGGGCATGTCGATATCAAGGCTATAAAACGGGTAATATCAAAAGATACCAAAATGGTCTATATCCAGCGTTCTTGCGGGTACAGTAGTGAACGTGAAACCATAGGCATTGAAGAAATAGGTGAAATTTGTCTGGCGGTAAAAAGAATTAATCCGAATGTAATATGTTTTGTTGATAATTGTTACGGAGAATTTACCGAAAAACAGGAACCAATAGAAGTGGGAGCAGATTTGATAGCAGGTTCGCTAATCAAGAATATGGGCGGAGGACTTGCACCTACCGGAGGCTATATTGCTGGACGGTCGGATATTGTGGAAAAAGCTTCATACCGCTTAACAGCTCCAGGACTAGGAGGCGAAATGGGCGCCACATTAGGGGATACAGCAAGAGAATTCTACCAGGGATTATTCATAGCACCTCATGTAGTATTACAAGCCCTTAAAACGGCTATTTTCGCAGCTGCTGTTTTCAGTGACTTAGGATATCAGGTAAAACCTTTACCGGAAGAAAGTCGCAGTGATATAATTCAGATCATTACATTGGGAAACAGAGAGAAATTATGCAAATTCTGCGAAGCAGTGCAAAAGAATTCACCGGTAGATGCCCACGTAACACCAGTGCCATCGTCACTTCCTGGATATCGGAATGAAGTTATTATGGCTGCTGGGACATTTGTACAAGGAGCTTCAATTGAGCTTAGTGCTGATGGGCCATGCAGAGAACCATATAATGTTTTTATTCAGGGAGGGCTTACGTTTGAACAGGGAAGACTTACGATAATGAAGGCAGCTGAAATGATAGGACCGAACAGTAATACATGCAAAATATAAAATTATATGAAATATAGAAATATATAAAAAACTCTCCTGTTGCCATTACAGCAGGAGAGTTTGATGTCTTTATAACATATATAT
>JAJQAO010000001.1 GCA_021203775.1 Phascolarctobacterium sp. | reverse complement strand
ATATTATGTTATGCTGGTAATATGCTAGGAATAGACCTTTATATGGTTGGTGTGCTGGTTTTTGGCATGCGAATATTTCGAAATCTTGCACTTATTAGAAGATCATATATGGGAAAATAATTTTTTTGAAATTCAGCAGGAAATTTCTTATTAAGTGTTGAATATAAATAAAATTCAATAATTTTAACCCATGATTCAAGGGGGAGCGTGAAACATGTTTGAGGATATCGAAACTAATATTGAGAATATCGCTAATATTAAGGTTATTGGTGTAGGTGGCGGTGGAAATAACGCAGTCAACAGGATGATTGCCTCAGGCCTTAAAAGTGTAGAGTTTATTTCAGTAAATTGTGATGTTCAAGCATTACAGATGTCCAAAGCGGATACCCGTATCCAGATAGGAGAAAAATTGACTAAAGGGCTGGGTGCTGGTGCAGATCCGGATATTGGTCAACAGGCAGCTGAAGAATCACGCGAACAGATTACGGAAGCACTAAAGGGTGCGGATATGGTATTTGTTACAGCAGGCATGGGGGGCGGTACTGGAACTGGCGCAGCACATATTGTAGCCGAATGTTCTAAGGAAGCAGGTGCTCTGACAGTAGGTGTTGTTACTAAGCCTTTTAATTTTGAAGGCAAGCGGCGCATGGCACAGGCTGAAAGCGGTATTGAAAATTTGAAGGCAAAGGTTG
Source organism: Phascolarctobacterium sp. (assembly GCA_021203775.1). GTDB lineage: Bacteria > Bacillota > Negativicutes > Acidaminococcales > Acidaminococcaceae > JAJQAO01. The sequence continues at coordinate 51,798 of JAJQAO010000001.1, read as the reverse complement.
ACACTTTAATTACAATACCTAATGACCGTTTATTACAGGTTGTTGATCGCAGAATATCCATGATAGAAGCTTTTCGTATTGCTGATGATGTATTGCGGCAGGGAGTACAGGGGATTTCTGACCTCATTGCAGTACCTGGTCTGATAAATGCTGATTTCGCTGACGTAAAGACAATTATGTCAAATGCCGGCAGTGCTTTAATGGGCATAGGCACGGCTAAAGGCGAAGGAGGAGCACGTGCAGCGGCTGAGACAGCTATTAAAAGTCCACTATTAGAAGCTTCTATTGAAGGCGCAAGAGGAGTTTTATTTAATATTACGGGTGGTAAGGATTTGTCCCTGTATGATGTTACTGAAGCCTCAAATATCATTACTGAAGCAGTTGATTCCAATGCTAATATTATTTTTGGTGCCGTAATTGACGAAAATCTGGAGGATGAAGTTCGTGTAACTGTTATTGCCACTGGATTTAATGGAGATAATCCTTTTATAGAAAAAGAAAAGGATAATAACCGTAAGCCATATGATAAGAAACCAACTACTGCAAGTCCTATTAATACTGCTTTACCTGGCAAGGGTGGCAATGATATTCCGCCTTGGCTACGCGGATAATGTAATGTGAGACTCCCTGCATTGCAAGGGAGTCTTTTCATATTCTGAAGTGGAGTAATATAAAATAGGTATTTTAGAACCTTGTAATTGCGTTTATTTCAATGTTGAAATATGATATAATAGCTCTGCATAAAATAATACAAGTTTTACTGCAGGTATATTTTAAGGAGTGAAATTATGAAATGTCCGTTTTGTTCATATCATGATAGCCGAGTAATTGACAGTCGTTCAGCCGAGGAAGGTAATTCCATAAGGCGTCGTCGCGAATGTCCGCAATGTAACAGGCGTTTCACAACTTATGAGAAATATGAGGAAACGCCGTTAATGGTACGGAAGAAGGATGGGCGCAGGGAATCATTTGATACTAAGAAGTTGTTAAATGGGCTTCTGAAGGCTTTTGAAAAGCGTCCTGTTGCTTATGAGACGATACAGGAGACGGCTGATAATATTGAACGTGAACTAAGAATGCGTGGTGAATCTGAAATAGGAAGTACAGTTATCGGTGAATTGGTTATGAAGAATTTGGAACAGCTTGACCAAATTGCCTACGTGCGCTTTGCTTCAGTGTATAGGCAGTTTGCGGATGTTAATAATTTCATGCAGGAGTTGCAACGCATTATGAAAAATAATGATGAGAATAAAAAATAACAGATCGTGATGCGGTATATGCAGACGCTAAATATCTGAAATTTAAGAGCGAATAATAAATAAATTAAAACAAGCTCCATAATTCATCTGGAGCTTGTTTTAATTTATCAATAATATTTTATTGCTAATATATCCATATATTGCGGCAGAAAGGGATTTAGAGTTGTAAAATAAAACCTGCTCCAAAAGAGAGCAGGTAATTCTGATGAATTAAGCCATGGCGTTGATTTTTTTTGCAAGTCTAGATTTTTTGCGGGCTGCAGTATTTTTATGAATAATACCTTTGCGGGCTGCTTTATCAATCAAACTGGAAGCGGTAGAAAAAGTGGCCTGAGCTGCTTCTTTGTTCTCTGATTGGGCAAGAGTAACAACTTTGCGGGAAGCATTACGGAAGGATGCTTTTGCAGAAGAATTCATGGCTCGGCGTTTAGCATCGGTTTTCACACTGCGGATGGAAGATTTAATGTTAGGCAACGCATTTCACCTCCTGAAATTTATTTTGCTGAGTTATTCTATCACGGACTAGTTTTTTTCGCAAGGATTTTATGATAGAAAATAAAAAATATCACTTAAAGGATGAAATTAGTGGCAATTTTATTATCGGGTATATCCTGTAGGGTGCGTTTGGGAAGAGGCATTTGAGGATATCCAAGAGCCAGAGCAGAGATGGGTTTGAAACCTTCAGGCAAAGCCAGTGCTTCTAAAAAGGCCGGACTTTGCGGGATGCGATTTAACATTGCCCAGAGGAAAACACATCCCAATCCCAATTCAGTAGCCGCCAGCTGCATATTTTCCATAACACAACCTACATTTGCAATATAGACTAGCTGTCCATCTTCTTTGGGTTTAGCAGAAACTATGATTAAAGTAGGAGCGTTATAAAATGGATTATATTTTTCATTGCCGAAAGCTTTGCCACAGTAGGTAGCAAGTTCCTTAAGTAAGGCAGCGCATTGTATAACGCTGATATGCAGTCCCTTATACTCACTGTGTCCTACAGGGGAAGCATATGCTGCTTTAAGAATAGTAGCAAGTTTTTCCATTTCTACTTGCTGAGACGGCATGAATTTACGGGTTGAACGGCGTGTAGCCAAGGTATCAAGTGTATTCATACTAACCTCCGATATTTTATAATTAATAACAAATGGTTCCTTTTTTAATTATACTTTGTCAGTTGGCTAATGTAAATGTCTTATATAAAAAACCAAGTAAATTTATATAAGCATATATAGCATATATATAGAGTAAGCTTACTGTTTATACTTGTCACTAATAGTTACAGATGTTATTATAATAAAAAAAGTAGTAAATATACATAAAGGAGCTAATGATGGATCAGAAAAAAATAAGGAATTTTTCCATTATCGCTCATATAGACCATGGGAAATCAACATTAGCTGACAGACTGATTGAATATACAGGTACACTTTCTAAAAGGGAGATGGAAGATCAGATACTTGATTCCATGGATTTGGAACGTGAACGAGGCATAACTATTAAAGCCCAGGCAGTGAGAAGTATTTACCGAGCCAGGAATGGGGAGGAATATATGTTGAATTTTATTGATACTCCTGGACACGTGGATTTTACTTATGAGGTATCACGTGCTTTAGCTGCCTGTGAGGGAGCATTGCTGTTAATTGATGCTGTTCAAGGAATAGAAGCGCAGACTCTGGCGAATGTTTACCTTGCCCTGGATAATGATTTGGAAATTATTCCCGTTATCAATAAAATTGACCTTCCTAGTGCTGACCCCGAGCATGTAAAAAAAGAGATTGAAGATGTCATTGGCATAGATGCTTCAAATGCACTATTATGCAGTGCAAAGACTGGCGCAGGCATTGAAGATGTATTGGAAGCTATTGTAAAGAGAATACCAGCTCCAAGTGGCAATGAAGGCAGACCATTAAAAGCATTGGTATTTGATTCAAAATTCGATTCATATAAGGGAGTAGTGTTATATGTGCGTATTATTGACGGTTGTATCAGAAAAGGCATGAAAATACGCATGATGGCAACAGGAGCTGAATTTGAGGTCACAGAGACAGGCTATTTCAAACCTAGTCTGATAAATGTAGAATTATTAACGACTGGGCAAGTAGGTTTTCTTGCTGCAGCTATCAAAAACGTAAAGGATGCCCGTGTAGGGGATACAGTGACTGATGCTGCTAATCCTGCAGAAAAAGCTTTGCCTGGCTACCGAAAGGCTACGCCGATGGTGTTTTGTGGTCTATATCCTGTAGAAAACTCTGAATATGATAATTTGAGGGATGCCTTGGAGAAACTCCAATTAAATGATGCTTCACTTGTTTTTGAATCAGAGACGTCAGTAGCACTTGGTTTTGGCTTTCGATGTGGATTTCTTGGATTATTGCATATGGATGTAATAAAGGAGCGTTTAGAACGGGAGTATAACCTAACCTTGATTACTACTGCACCAAACGTAATTTATGAAGTGATCAGAACTAATGGCGATGTAGAAATGGTTGACAATCCAACAAAATTTCCTGATCCTACGGTTATTGATCATGTAGAAGAACCCTATGTAAATGCTACTATAATTTCTCCTAAGGATTATGTAGGAGCAATTATGGAATTAAGCCAGGAAAAACGTGGGGAATACGAAAATATGACCTATCTTGATGAGAACCGGGTAATGATACATTATTCCTTGCCGCTGAGTGAAATTATTTATGATTATTTTGATCGGTTAAAATCTGTAACTAGAGGGTATGCTTCTTTGGACTATGAACTGGTATCTTATCGGCCTTCGAATTTAGTGAAGGTAGATATAATGCTAAATGGGGAAATAGTAGATGCTCTTTCCGTTATTGTGCATCGAGAAATAGCTACATCGCGTGGACGGCAACTTGTAGAAAAACTGCGCAGCCTTATTCCACGGCAAATGTTTGAAATTCCTGTACAAGCGGCCATAGGCAGTAAAATTATTGCTCGCGAGAATGTTCGTGCACTGCGAAAGGACGTATTGGCAAAATGCTATGGTGGCGATATCACTAGAAAACGCAAACTGCTAGAGAAGCAAAAGCAAGGTAAGAAACGAATGAAACAGGTGGGCAGTGTTGAACTGCCACAGGAAGCTTTTATGGCTATTTTGAAAATGAATTAGAATAGTTTATTTTTATGAAGATAGATCAGTATGAAATATAAACCAAATTATCAGAGCAAATGAACTCACCTGTAAAAAAGAGGAAAAATAGAAATTATGTAGAACTATAACAAGATGAATTGCAGGCATTAGGAGGTAATTTGAGTGGCAGAAGACGGGAAATATAAAAGGATTGTACTGAAATTGAGTGGAGAAGCCTTGGCTGGATCCAAAGGCTTCGGTATTGATCCTGAGGTTGTAGATTCACTCGCAATCCAAATTCGCGAAGTAGTGGAAAGCGGGCTTGAGATAGCAATTGTCAACGGTGGTGGCAATTTTTGGCGCGGCATCAGTGGTAGCACAAAAGGAATGGATCGTGCTACTGCTGATTATATGGGTATGCTAGCAACTATTATAAATTCCCTTGCTTTGCAGGACGCCCTAGAAAATCGCGGCGTACCGACTCGTGTGCAGACTGCTATTGAAATGAGACAAATAGCGGAGACATATATTCGTCGCCGCGCTATAAGGCACATGGAAAAAGGGAGAGTAGTGATTTTCGCAGCTGGCACAGGCAATCCTTATTTTTCCACTGATACTACTGCAGCACTAAGAGCTGCGGAGATTGAAGCAGATGCTATCTTAATGGCAAAAAAAGGGGTCGACGGTGTTTATGATTGTGATCCTGCTAAGAATTCTTCTGCTGTAATGTTTAAGGAATTGGATTATATTGAAGTTATTCAGAGGCATCTGAGTGTTATGGATTCCACTGCAATTAGTCTGTGCATGGATAATCATATACCCATTGTAGTGTTTAATATTGATAAGACAGGCAATATTCTGGCGGCGGCTTCTGGCAATAAGATTGGTACTCTAGTAGGAGGAATGAAGTAAAATGGCAACTGTAAAAGAAATAATTGATGGCATTGAAGACAGAATGAAAAAGTCTGTAAATGCCTTGCGAGTTGATTTAGCAACATTGCGTTCTGGAAGGGCTACTCCTGCTCTTTTGGAAAAGGTTATGGTGGATTATTACGGGGCACTTACCCCTGTAACTCAATTAGCTACTATTACGGTTCCTGAACCGCGGTTACTCGTTATACAACCTTGGGAAAAGAAGCTTATAAAGGAAATTGAAAAAGCAATCATGAAATCAGATTTAGGATTGAATCCAAATACTGACGGCGGATGTATCCGGCTAAATATACCTCAAATGACGGAGGAGCGCCGTAAAGAAATGGTCAAGGTAGTACGTAAAAAAACAGAGGATTATCGCGTAATTATACGTAATTTGCGCCGTGAAGCTAACGATGCTATTAAGAAAGCTGAAAAAGCAAAGGAAATAACCGAGGATGAAAGTAAAAAAGGCATTGATAACGTACAAAAACTAACGGATAAAACCATAAAAGAGATTAATGACTCTGCAGAAGCTAAGGAGAAAGAGGTAATGGAGATTTGATATATGGCCTTGACGTTTTAGCACTTCCTTTGGAAGAGGCTGCAAAGCGGTTAGAATCAGCAGGAATGCAGTTTACCGTGCAGGTTTTGTTGCCTCCGAAGTGTAGTAAAGAAAATTTTGTAGGGAAAAATGTTCGTAAATATGTAGTTAGGCAGCAAATGCTGCCTGATAATAAAATGTCTCTTACGGTTGTTTACAGATAGTAGGAAGGAGGTGCAAGGGAATGGCTTTGAAGATTGATAAGGATGCATGCGTAGGTTGTGGCACTTGTGAAGCAACATGTCCAGTAGGCGCAGTCAAAGAAGCTGATGGTAAATATGAGATTGGCGATGAATGCGTTGAATGTGGTTCTTGTGCAGCTGCATGCCCGATGAATGCAATTCAATAGCAAAATTAAAATCCAGAAGGCGGCCTCCTAAATGGAGGTCTGCCTGTTTATTTTAAGTAAGGGTATTAGAAGGGCTGTATATTTGTGTTAAGAGATTTATTTTCAATTGGCAACGATAAAATTTCAGATATTGATTTAGGGAAGATACCAGAGCATGTTGCCATTATTATGGATGGCAATGGACGTTGGGCTAAGGCTAGGGGTAAAGCACGTACTTTCGGACATCAGGTTGGGGCGGAGACCTTAAAGACCATAGTAAAAGTAGCGAGTTGTGTCGGCGTAAAGGTTATTACCGCATATGCTTTTTCTACGGAAAACTGGAAACGCCCGTCAAGTGAAGTTGATTTCTTGATGGATTTATTGGGCCGTTATCTTACTAATGAAATTGAAGAATTTAATAAAAATGGCGTACAGTTGAGGTTTATAGGTTCGCGGAAGGGATTGCCAACTTGGATTTTACGGAAGATGGATTACGCTGTAGCTGTAACTGAAAGGAATACAGGCATTATTTTAAACTTGGCGATAAACTACGGAGGCCGTAATGAAATACTACATGCCGCTAAAACTATTGCAGCGGAGGTAGCAGCAGGACAGTTGAATGTAGATAATATAGATACTAATATTTTTGAAGAACATCTGTATACTAAGGGATTGCCGGTACCAGATCTTCTGATACGTCCTGGTGGTGACATGCGTATTAGTAATTTTTTGTTATGGCAGATAGCGTATACTGAAATTTGGACTACGGACATTTATTGGCCAGATTTTACGCAGGAACATTTTATAGAGGCTATTAAGGCATATCAGTGTCGGGAACGTCGTTTTGGCGGCTTATAGGATAAAAAATAATAACGGGAGCTTCAAAAGATAATGTTGACACGTATTATTACAGGCGTGATAGGAATTTCTGCCGCAGCGTTTATAATCACAAAAGGCGGTGAATTGTTTTCTATTGCGGTTTTAGCTTTATCTATTATAGGGTGGTACGAATTCAAACAACTGGCTGCATGCAAAGGATATAATGTTTATTATATGACATCAGGATTGCCAGTAGTTCTTATGACAGCATCAGCAGGTATTTATTATGTCTATTTTTTTGGTAGATCTGATATTACAAATTTGTTTTCTTGGTTATTAATGGTTGCAGTAATATTTTTTTTGTTGGCGATGTTAGAAGCGCTGATACGATACTGTTGTTGCAATGAAGAAAAGTGGCTGGCAAATACGGCTTTGTCCGTATTTGGTATGTTGTATTGCGGAATATTATTTTCATATATTATTATTCTAAGAACTTTTGGCGAAAATCAATCAGTTGATTTGGGATTTACAACTATAGATTACGGTGAGACATTACTATGGGTTGTTTTGCTTGGCACTTGGGCTAGTGATACTTTTGCGTATTTTTTTGGTAGAGCTATTGGAAAACATCCTTTTTGTAGGGTTAGTCCCAAAAAAACACTAGAGGGAGCTGGCGCAGGATTTATAAGTAGCATAATGGTAGTACTTATGCTCATGCACGCTTTTTTGTCAATGTCATGGTATCAGGCAGTTATACCATCTTTATGCGTTGCTGTTTTTGCGCCATTAGGAGATTTGGTGGAATCAATTGTAAAACGGTCATTTGGTGCTAAGGATTCTGGGAAAATATTTCCAGGGCATGGAGGAGTTCTAGACAGATTTGATAGTTTGTTGTTTGTAGCACCGGTAACATATTATGTGGTTAGGATAATAGTTTACGGTTTTTAGAAACTGCTTTATGCAGAAAGTGTGGAGATTATAGGTCATGGCTATAAAAAACATTTCTATTTTGGGCAGTACCGGATCCATCGGACAACAGGCCTTAGAAGTGGCTGATGCAAATCCTGAGCAGATAAAAGTGCGCGTTCTTGCAGCAAATACCAGTGATGAAATACTTGAACAACAAATAAGAAAATTCACTCCTGATTTTGCTGTACTTGCAGATAAAGATGCTGCTGAACGATTAACTAAACGATATCACGGATCTGTGGAAATTCTTTCAGGAGAAGAGGGGCTGCTTGCAGCTGCTTCTTACGAAAAAATAGATACGGTCCTTGCAGCTATGCTTGGTTACGCTGGATTGCGTCCTACTATGAAAGCTATAGAATGCGGAAAAAATATTGCTTTAGCTAATAAAGAAACCTTGGTGGCTGCAGGTAGCTTGGTTATGAAGGCCGTTATCAAGAATAATATTGCCTTAACTCCAGTAGATAGTGAGCATAGTGCTATTTTCCAGGCTTTGCAGTGTGGAAACCCAAACGAAGTAAATCGTCTGCTAATTACTGCGTCGGGTGGTCCATTTAGAGGCTATAGTTTAAATGATCTAAAAAGCGTGACTATAAGACAATGTTTGAAACATCCAAATTGGTCTATGGGAAAGAAAATAACTATTGATTCATCTACCATGGCTAACAAAGGGTTGGAGGTTATAGAAGCTCACTGGCTTTTTGATATGCCGTATGAGAAAATTAAAGTTGTGGTACACCCACAGAGTATCGTTCATTCACTTGTTGAATTTTCTGATGGCAGCATTATTGCTCAGATAGGAGAGCCGGATATGCGTCTTCCAATACAGTATGCATTGTCTTGGCCTTTTCGTTATAAAAATACTTTCACACAACTAGACTTAGTAAAAACTGGAACGCTTACCTTTGAAGAGCCAGATATGGAGGTATTTCCTTCACTTAAAATAGCGATAGACTGCGGTGAGGCTGGAGGCATATTGCCATGCGTCTTTAATGCGGCAAACGAGGAAGCAGTTTATGCATTCTTGGAAAATAAAATCAAATATCTGGATATTCCTTATATTATAGGAAGGGTTACGGATATGCATGAAAACGTGACAATGCCAAGCATTGAAGATATAGAAATGGCCGACAAAAAGGCTCGCCAAATAGCGCGTAAATTAATAGCTTCTTTATAGATATGCATATTTATTTGGAAAGGGAGGTGAAACCTTGCTTACTATTCTATCTGCCATTTTTGTTTTTGGAGTTCTTGTAACTGTACATGAATTTGGACATTTTATTACGGCTAAATTAACAGGCATGCGCGTCGATGAATTTGCTATAGGTTTCGGCCCTAAAATTTACCAACAGAAAGATGGCGATACTCTCTATAGCCTTAGGGCTATTCCTTTAGGAGGTTACAATAAAATTGCTGGTATGGACCCTGATGATCCTAAAGGTCCAAGTTCATTTAAATCAAAACCCATTGCTGCCAGAATGCTGGTAATTCTTTCAGGAGCACTTATGAATTTCCTGCTTCCAGTTATTTTGTTTTCTGGTATTTTTATGATTGAGGGAACTGAACATCCGATAGATGAGCCGATACTTGGAACTGTTGCAGAAAATAAGGCTGCCGCTAATGCTGGTTTGAAAGTTGGAGATAAGATCCTTACCATAAACGGTGTTTCAGTAAGCACTTGGAACGATGTGGTACGTACATTGCAGCAAAATGGTTCTAAGGAAGTTACTTTGACTGTATTAAGTTCAGAAGAGATAAAGACATATACCATGATGCCTGAATACAACAAAGAATTGGGAAGAGCACTTATAGGTATTTCTCCGCAATTTATAAGGGAACGTATGGGCATTATAGGTTCTTTTAAATTGGGAGTTAGCTATACCAAATATGTTATTACAGCTATGATTGACGGGTTACGTAAAATAATTACAGGGAAGGCCCCTGCAGAAGTTGCTGGTCCTCTCGGTGTGGCTCAGATGGCTGGAGAGGTGGCTGAAAAGGGTGTATTGCCGCTGATAAATTTTGTGGCTTTTTTAAGCATAAATCTTGGTATAATCAACCTATTACCACTGCCGGCATTAGATGGCGGACATTTTATTTTACTTATTTTAGAAATTTTGCGTGGCAAACCATTAGGACGACGGGCAATGGAAAACATCCAAATTATTGGCGTAGTTCTAATACTTGCTTTAACTATTTTCTCTACTTTTAAGGATATTACGCGCTAAGAGGAATTTAATTATGAAACGTAGAAAAACGCGTGAACTTCATATTGGAAAAGTAAGGGTTGGTAATGGTGCGCCTGTTGCTGTACAGTCCATGACCAATACCCGTACAGATAATGTTACTGCTACATTGGAACAGATTAATAGATTAGCAGAAGCAGGATGTGATATAGTACGTTGTGCAGTTCCTGATATGGCAGCTGCTAAAGGCCTGAAATTTATTGTCAAAGAGAGTGAACTTCCCATTATTGCAGATATTCATTTTGACTTTCGTCTAGCTCTTGCTGCCATAGAAGCAGGGGTCAACGGGTTGCGCTTAAATCCTGGGAATATTGGTGGAGAAGATAATGTTAAGTCGGTGGTAGCGGCTGCCAAAAAACGTAATATACCAATCAGAATTGGTGTAAATGCAGGCTCCTTGCCGCGTGATCTACTGGAACAATATGGGCATCCAACACCTGAAGCTATGGTAGAAGCCGCATGGCGTCATATACGTATTTTAGAGGACATGGGCTATAGAGATATCAAAATTTCACTGAAAGCACATGATGTGCCCATAACTATTGCCGCTTATCGTTTATTGGCATCACAATGTGATTATCCGTTGCATGTAGGTATTACAGAGGCGGGGACGGTTAACGGAGGAATAATTAAGTCAGCAGTTGGTATTGGAACGCTGCTAGCTGAAGGCATCGGTGACACTATACGTGTTTCTTTGACTGGAGATCCTGCGCGTGAAGTAAAAGTTGCGTATGATATTTTGAAGGCATTAGGGTTGCGTGAATATGGGCCTACAGTGATTTCGTGTCCAACCTGCGGTCGTACTCAGATTGATATAGAGCACTTAGCACTTGAAGTTGAGAAATATCTAAATAGTATCAAGGAACCCATAACAGTAGCTGTTATGGGTTGTGTGGTGAACGGACCAGGTGAAGCCCGCGAAGCTGATGTTGGTATCGCAGGAGGAATTAAGGAAGGGCTCATTTTCCGTAAAGGAAAAGTGCTAAAAAAAGTTAAAGAAGAACATCTCATAAGTGAATTATTTAGCGAGATAGATAAAATTTTACTTGAGAGGAAGGTATTGCATAAATGAGAGTATCAAAAATGTTTGCTCCTACATTGAGAGAAATTCCTTCAGAGGCAGAGATTATAAGCCACAAATTAATGTTGAGAGCTGGCTTTATGCGTAAATCTGCTGGAGGTATGTATAATTATTTACCGCTCGCTTGGCGCGTATTAAAAAAAATAGAGAATATTGTACGAGAGGAAATGAATAGCACGGGGTCGCAAGAAATTTTAATGCCAATCGTGCAACCTGCTGAGATTTGGCAGGAAAGTGGCCGGTGGGGTGTATATGGTGAAGAGATGTTCAGACTTAAGGACAGGCATGGGCATGATTTTTGCCTAGGGCCTACTCATGAGGAAATGGTGACTAATTTGATACGTGGTGATGTACGTTCTTATCGTCAGCTTCCTCTTAGTGTTTATCAGATACAGGATAAATTTCGCGATGAACGTCGACCTCGTTTCGGATTAATGCGGGGACGTGAGTTTATTATGAAGGATGCCTATACTTTCGATCGTGATGAAGAAGGGTTGGATGTATCATATAAAGGGATGTACGACGCATATGTTCGTATTTTCACACGTTGTGGGCTTACTTTTCGTCCAGTTGACGCTGACAGTGGTGCTATTGGCGGTAGTGGCAGTCATGAGTTTATGGCCATAGCAGAAAGTGGGGAAGCAGAGATTGTTTATTGCAACAAGTGTTCTTATGCAGCTAATGTTGAAAAGGCTGAACTGCACGTTATGACAGCTGATAAGGAAGACATGTTGCCACCTAAAGAAGTGGAAACTCCAAACTGCAAAACTATTTCTGATGTCTGTGCATATCTGAAATTACCAGTGGAAAGATCCGTAAAAGCAGTGGCTTTTAGCTGCGAAAGAGGATTAATACTGTGTTTTGTACGAGGAGACCATGAAGTAAATGAGATTAAAGTTGCAAATACAATTGGCGTAAATGAATTGGAAATGGCTGAGGACAGCATGCTGGAATCGGTTGGAACAACAGGTGGCTATATGGGGCCTGTTGGTATTGACAGCAATAAGGCTATAATTATTGTTGACAGTAGCGTTATGCAGATGCATAATTTCTGTTGTGGAGCAAATAAAGAAGGATTTCATCTACTGAATGTAAATCCAGAACGTGATTTTGTGCCCACTTATGTTAATGACATACGCATGATTCAGGAGGGAGATCCGTGCCCTCACTGTGGAGAGCCGGTCAGAAAAGCTCGCGGCATTGAAGTTGGTCAAGTATTTAAGCTATTTACTAAATACAGTGAGCCGATGCATGCATTTTATTTAGATGAAAACGGGAAGGAAAGGCCAATGTTTATGGGATGTTACGGAATTGGTGTAAGTCGTACAATGGCAGCTTCTGTAGAACAGAACAATGATAAAGATGGAATGATTTGGCCAGCTGCTATAGCTCCATTCGAAGTATTAGTAGTACCTGTTAATATTAAAGATAAATCTTTGGCTGCAAAAGCAGAGGAAATATATGAACAGTTGCAAAAGGCAGGAATAGAAACAGCCTATGATGATCGTGATGAACGCCCTGGTGTGAAGTTTAAGGATGCTGATTTAATAGGTTATCCACTCCGTGTAGTAGTGGGGATTAAAACCATAAATGAAAACAAGCTGGAAATTAAGATACGCAAAAGCGGGGAGATACGTATGCTTGCTCTAAAAGATGGTTATGTGGAGGAAATTAAAGCTCTGCTGAAAGAATTATAAAAGTAGCGGAGGTGATAGTATGTTTGATTTATCTTGGACATCTACACTGGAAATAACAATGATATTGCGTTTATTGGCAGCTGTTGTTTTTGGTGGTATTGTTGGTATGGAAAGAGGTAGCGGTGATAGGCCGGCTGGGTTTAGGACTCATATTCTAGTATGCGCAGGTTCAGCACTGTTTATGTTAGTATCACTTTATGGTGTTGATGAACTTAGTGTGAGTCTTACTCATCCAGAATTCCGCAGAGACTCCTCTCGTATTGCTGCCCAGGTTGTAAGCGGTATTGGGTTTTTAGGTGCAGGTACCATTCTGCATGAAGGGGTGACAATAAGAGGCCTTACGACAGCTGCTAGTTTATGGATGGTTTCTGCCATTGGGCTTGCTGTAGGTAGCGGGATGTTTTTGCTTGGGGCTGCTGCCACGGCTGTAACAATGATGACGTTGGTTACATTCCACAGTTGGGAGAAACGTTTTGCAGGCAGTAGCCGCAGTGAAAGGCGTTTTATAAGAGTACTGACAAAAAACCGTCCTGGTGCGATAACAGATGTTACTGGGTATTTGGCAGATTGCGGAATAAAGGTTAAAACAATGAATGTAAAAACGGATAAAAAGCAGAACGGGCTTGTTCTAGAGCTTTACATAAAAGTCGAAAAAGATGTCAATATTGCTGATATTATTCGTGGCCTGCAGGGTATAAGCGGTGTTATAGCTCTGGAAAACGTTAAATAGTATTTTTAAGGAAGGAAATATCCCATGCAGGTAAAATATTGTGTTGTACCTGACAAAGAAAAATTTTTTGCTTTTTTGGCGCTTCAGCGCTTCTCACCTATTGAACTGTCACAGCTGAAAACAGTCAATATTAACTGTATTTATATGAATAAAACGGCTAATATCTGGGAAGTACATTTTAAATGTACCAATCTTGCGGATAATTTGGTAAGAGCAGTAGCTGAAAAGTTAACTGCTGCTTTTTCTTTAGAAAAAGTGAATTTTATTTTTGACAGTAACATGCAGGAGATAACACAATCTGAACAGGAATTTCACGAAAAGCAAAATTGGAAAGTATTGAGAAATAAAAATGCTGACAACGGTACAATTTCATCTAAGCTAAAGAATCAACTTACTGATTATACTCATGATACGATACAAACAAAAATCACGGAAGATCAGGATGAGTATGATCTGGCCTGCAAACAGTTATATGGGAAAAAAGAGGAGAGCAGCCTACTGTGGGGTAAGATGCCTAAAGGAGATGTACGTTCACTGGATTCACTTTCAGAGGAAGAGAATAGGGTGGTTATTGAGGGGACATTTGTAAAAAGTATCGAAGACGGACGATTGGTAGATTTTAGAGAACGTGAACTGAAGACTGGTAGTATCGTGCTTATTTTTAGTGTGTGTGATACCGATAATGGTATTTATGTAAAAGTACGTTTTGATAATACAGCGGAAAAAAATGCTCGAATAGAGTGCGATAAGTTTAAAAAGAAGCTCAAAGACATTGGAAGTAATATAAAACTGCGTATTATGGGAAATGTGGCTTTAGATCGATTTCTTTCTGATGAAATGGTTATGTCGCCATCTGGCATAATGAAAGTTGAATTCGCTGAACGCATGGATAATGCAGAAATTAAACGCGTAGAGCTGCACTGTCATACTAAAATGAGCAAAATGGATGGTCTTACTCCAATAAAAGAATTAGTGGAAAAGGCTGTTAAATGGGGGCATAAAGCCCTAGCTATTACAGATCATGGCGTAGTACAGGCATTTCCTTCCTGCTATGAGGCGGCAAAAAGCAAAAATTTAAAATTGATTTTCGGCATGGAAGGCTATTTGTTAAGTGATAGGAAACTTAGCGGCGTCGATTTTGATCAGGAACCTACTGATACTATAAAAAAAGGGCGGACTCCTAAAGTACGCAATAACCATATTATTATTTTGGCGAAAAACGAAACTGGTCTGCGCAATTTATATAAACTTGTTACTTTGAGTCATTTGCGGTATATGCATAAAAGGCCTCTATTGCCTCGTGTTGTAATTGAGGAACACAGGGAAGGACTACTTTTAGGTTCGGCATGTGAAGCAGGGGAACTGTATAGAGCTATTTTGGCTGGTGCTTCTGATGAAGTGCTGGAGGAAATAGTTTCTTTTTATGATTATTTAGAAATACAGCCTACTGGCAATAATATGTTTCTAGTACGTGAAAATTTATGTACAGAAAAGGACATTGAAGGGTACAATCGCCGAATCTATGAGTTAGGGAAGAAACTAGGTAAACTGACAGTAGCTACTTGTGACGTGCATTTCTTGAATCCTGATGATAAAAAATTGCGGGCTATTCTGCAGACAGGACAGAATTACAAAAATGCTGATGAACAGCCACCGCTATATTACCGTACTACGGAAGAGATGTTGCAGGAATTTGAGTACTTAGGAAAAGATGCTGCATATGAGGTATGTGTAACTAATACTAATAAAATAGCTGAAATGATTGAACAAATTAAGCCAGTGCCTGACCGTGACCAATTGTACTCGCCATATATTCCTGGAGCCGAAGAGGCTGTTAAGAATTTATCTTATGAAAAGGCCCATGAGTGGTACGGAGAACAATTACCCCAAGAGGTTGAAGAACGTTTAAAAATGGAATTGGAAGCTATTATAGGTAATGGATTTTCAGTACTTTATTTTATTGCCCACAAGCTAGTTAAACATTCTTTAGACCGCGGGTATTTAGTTGGTTCACGTGGAAGTGTAGGATCATCATTTGTAGCTACATTGATGGAAATCACTGAGGTAAATCCTTTGCAGCCGCACTATCGTTGCCCGAAATGTAAGTATAATGAATTTTTTATTAGAAACGAGGTAGATTCGGGATTTGACCTTCCAAGTAAAACTTGTCCAATATGTGGTGAAGAAATGCTGAGGGATGGGCACGATATTCCTTTCGCTGTTTTCTTAGGATTCCATGGTGACAAAGTCCCTGATATTGATTTGAATTTTGCTGGTGGTATTGATCCAGATGATGTTAGGGATATGTCAGATCAGGCAGTAGCGCATAAATATACGGAGGAGCTATTCGGAAGAGATAATGTTTGCCGTGCAGGTACTATTTCAACTATTGCAGTAAAAACGGCTATAGGCTATGTGCTTAAATATTTTGAAAATAAAAATAAAAAGGTGCATTCTGCCTACATTGCTCGGCTGGTAGCTGGTTGCACGGGAGTGAAACGTACTACAGGGCAGCATCCTGGAGGTATAATGGTAGTGCCACGTAATATGGATATCCACTATATTTCCCCCATGAACCGACCGGCTGATGACGTTGAAGGAGAAACTATAACAACTCATTTTGATTATCACAGTATTAACGACAGGTTGGTAAAGTTGGATATTCTGGGACATGATGATCCAATGGTACTAAAGATGCTGGAAAAATACTTGCAAGAAGAAGTTGATCCTGATTTTGATCCTAGAGACATTCCAGTGGGTGACGAAGCTACAATGAAAATTTTTCTAGATACTTCTTCTTTGGGTGTAACGCCCGAGCAAATAGGCAGTGAAGTAGGTACCTTTGGAATTCCAGAATGTGGCACACAGTTTGTACGCAATATGATAAATGATGTCAAACCTAAAAAATTTAGTGAGATTGTGAGAGTATCTGGGTATTCGCACGGTACGGATGTGTGGCTAAATAATGCTCAGAATCTGATTCGAAAAGGGATGTCCGTTGGTGAAACTATTTCCACACGCGATGATATTATGACCAATTTAATTGCCAAAGGGGTGGAACCTAGCATGGCTTTTAAGACTATGGAATATGTCCGCAAGGGTAATGCAGCAAAAAAAGGATTAGAGAGCGATATGCGAACTGCAATGGAGAAAGCCGGCATTCCAGACTGGTACATAAACTCTTGTGAAAAAATACAATACTTATTTCCAAAAGCACATGCAGTGGCATATGTACTAATGGCTTATCGTATTGCCTACTGTAAGGTTCATTATCCGAGAGAATTTTATGCAGCTTATTTTACCGTACGTGCCCCTGAATTTGATGCATCCTATATTGTTAAAGGCAAAGCATATATTAAAGATTTTATTAAAAACGTGTATAAACAGGGTATTAAGGCTTCTCCTCAGGACAAGACGGCAGTTACATATCTGGAACTGGCTAATGAAATGATGGAAAGAGGTTTAGACTTTGAACCTATTGATTTATATGAATCGGATCCCGTCAAATTCAAAATTACAAAAAATGGACTGCGACTGCCGCTAGCTGCTTTAAGTGGAGTAGGAGCAACCGCGGCTATGAGCATTGCTTCTGCGCGTGATAGAAACAATCCATTTATCTCTCAGGAGGATTTACGGTTACGTACGAAAATTAGCAAAGTTGTTATTGAAAGGCTGGCAGAAATAGGTGTCTTAAAAAATCTACCAGAAACAAATCAAATCGGTTTGTTTTAAGTTAAAACTTTAAAGTTTATGGATTTTGAACGTCAGATAGATTAAATTAGTATTTATAATAATTTACTAAAATAATTTACTAATCAAGAAATACAGAAAAGTTATATATAAAAAAGGTCAGGTATTGCTATTATGTGCGAATAATGATACAATAACAAATGAAGTAAATTTGTTCTTTCTGAAAGAGTGGGTTAGATGCCCGCTCTTTCCGCTTAATATAGAAAATATGGATTAGTCAGGTGATACAGAGGTGACAATGTGCATAATAAAGATATAGAGAAATTAATTACTGACATAGTAACGCCAATTTTGGTTGAAACAGATTTGTTTTTAATAGATGTGGAGTATGTACGAGAAAAGGACTGGTACTTACGCATTTTTATAGATAAACTAGGTGGAGTAGAAATTTATGATTGTCAGATAGTAAGCGAAAAACTTGCGAGAATATTGGATGAAAAAGATCTTATAAAGGAAAGATATTTTCTTGAGGTATCATCTCCTGGAATTGATAGGCCATTGAAAAAGGAAGAAGACCTTACGGCAGCTTATGGAAGCAAGATAGACATTACGTTCTATGCACCATGGGAGAACACGAAAACTCTGACGGGGGTGTTGGTGAATCATGATTCAAATTTTTTGGAGATAAGGAAACTAATTAAGGGGAAAGAATTCAAAAATTCTGAAAAAATAGAGAGAAAACTTATTGCTAATATAAGATTACATATAGATTTTTGAAAAAAATATTAGGAGGTGCACTAAGTTGAACGCGGATTTTATTTCAGCAATACAAGAGTTAGGAAAAGAAAAAGGAATTGACTCGGAGTTGTTGTTTCAGGCTGTTGAAGAAGCCTTAGTAACTGCTTACAAAAAGAAATTTGGCTCTGCCCAAAATGTAAGAGTGGATATGAACAAAGATACTGGAGAAATACATGTTCTTGCTCAACGGTTAGTAGTAGATAATAATAGTTCGGTTTCTGCCAATGAGATATCTTTAGACGAAGCAAAGGCTATAGATTATCGTTATGAGGTTGGTGATGTTGTAGAGGTAGAGGCTACTCCTAAAAATTTTGGGCGTATTGCAACTCAAAATGCAAAGCAAGTAGTCGTACAGCGTATCAGAGAAGCGGAGCGTGGTATGGTTTACGAGCGTTTTTCCAGTAGAGAAAATGATATAGTTACTGGCGTCATTCAACGCATGGAAAACAAAAATGTGTATATTGATCTTGGAAAAGTGGAAGCAATACTTACGCCGAATGAACAGATTAATGGAGAAATTTATCAGTATCATGACCGTATGAAGACATATATCATTGAAGTTAAACGGACTAACAAAGGGCCACAGATTATGGTTTCTAGGACTCATCCGGGACTTTTAAAAAGGCTATTTGAGCTTGAAGTACCAGAAATTCATGATGGCGTAGTTGAAATAAAATCTGTAGCACGTGAACCTGGAATGAGATCTAAAATTTCCGTATGTACAGATGATGACAACATAGATCCCGTTGGTGCATGTGTAGGTCATAAAGGTATGCGCGTGCAGACTATTGTCAATGAGCTGCGCGGAGAGAAGATTGACATAGTTAAATATAGTGAAGATCCAGCTCAATATGTTGCCAATGCATTGAGTCCTGCAAAAGTGGTAAGCACGGATATTAATGATGAAGAAAAAATCTGTCGGGTCGTAGTGCCTGATTATCAACTATCCCTTGCAATAGGTAAAGAAGGGCAAAATGCACGTTTGGCGGCTAAACTTACTGGATGGAAGATAGATATTAAAAGTGAGTCACAAGCCACTACTGATAATGGCACAGAGGATGATGAAAATTTAAATAGTAAAGAATATTTGAGTAGCGAAGATTATTTAAATGGCGAAAAAGAATTTAAGGACGTGGAAGAGGATGAAAATTAAGAAAATCCCGCAACGCAAATGTGTAGGCTGTAACGAAATGAAGGATAAAAAATGTTTAGTTCGTGTTGTGCGCTCGCCAGAGGGGGAAATTAATATAGATTTTACTGGGAAGAAAAATGGGCGTGGAGTATACTTGTGTCCTAATAGGGAATGCGTTGAAAAAGCTAGGAAAGAAAAACGTCTGGAAAAAGCTCTGGAAAAGCCGATTGGTGATGAAATTTATGAGAAACTGCTGGAGATAAAAAATTATGGAGAACAATAAGCTTATTTCTTCGTTAGGGTTGGCCCAAAGAGCTGGTAAAGCGCTTTCTGGAGACTTTGCTGTTAGTGATGCATTAAAAAGGAAAAAAGTAAAATTGCTACTTGTGGCTAAAGATGCGGCTTATAATTCCAAAAAGGAGTTATATCGAATAGCTAAAACATACAACGTTACCGTTTTGGAAATACTGAGCAGAGAAGAAATTGGTATAGCTATAGGCAAACCACCAAGGATAGCTGTGGCGATTATTGATAATAATTTTGCAGATATGATAAAAAGCTTATGATATCCAGTTTGGAGGTGGATGAATGAGTAAGAAGAGAATATATGAAATTGCTAAAGAATTGGGCAAATCTAGTAGAGAATTATTAGAACTGTTGAAAAAAAATAATATTGTAAAAACAAATTTTAGCGCAGTAGATGATAATGATCTATCTATTATAAATAAAACATATGCCCAAAAGAAAGATACTTTGGTTAAGAAAAAAGAGGAGCCAGAAAAAAATCGTGAAGTGGCTGTTAAAAAGCTACAATCAAAGGGAATAGCAGTTAAAAAAAATTCTGCGGTTGATTCTGATGCCCTCAGGCAGACCGCTATACCGAAACAGGAGAAGATAAAAAGATCAGAGCATAATGAACCAAAAACAGTTCAGCCGCAGGTACGTACAGCGCGTAATAACGATTATAGATATAATAAAACGGCGATTCGCGGCAGTGATTCAGCACGTGGAGAACATCAACAAACTAGTCGTGTACAGCGTAGCGGAAGATCAGGAGGACGTCCACAGCAGCGGCAGGGTGGAATTTTTGTAGGTCCTAAGGGGCAAAAACCGGGGCAATATAATCAAGAGCGCGTTGAACATGGCTTTCAGGGAATAAGTCGTTTTCAGAGTACTAATCAGAGAAATAGAGGGATGAGTAGTTATGAAACCGGCCGGAACGAGCAGAGACATGGTGAAGGGCGTAATCAGCAGGGCGGTAAATTTGCTGGAAATAGGAATAGAAGAGAGAGACAACAGCTAAAAGGATCATATGCTACTAAGGAAAGCAGACCAAATCGAAGCGCTGGTCACCAGATGAATCGTGTGGTTAAACGGCCTAATAACATATCTAAAGTACAGCAGCCACTAGAAATACAGAGACCTACTTATATTGAAATGGGCGGGAGTATTAATGTAAAAGAATTTGCCGTCTTAATAAAACGAGAGGTAAATGAAGTTATCAAAGCTCTCTTTATGTTGGGTGTCATGGTAACCATCAATCAAGATATTGATTATGACACGGCCCAGCTAATTGGTGATGAATTTGGTGTGCAGGTTGGTTTAAAAGCGCCAGAACAGGACCCTACAGAGATCCCGGAGATTGATGATGATCCAGACAAACGTTTACCTAGGCCGCCTGTAATTACTGTTATGGGACATGTCGATCATGGTAAGACTTCATTGTTGGATGCTATTAGAAAAACTAATGTTACTGCCCGTGAAGCTGGCGGCATTACACAACATATTGGTGCCTATAAAGTAAACTATCAAGGAAAACAGATTGTATTTCTAGATACACCTGGTCATGAAGCATTCACGGCTATGCGGGCTCGTGGGGCGCAAGTAACTGATGTAGCAATACTTGTCGTAGCTGCTGACGATGGAGTTATGCCTCAGACTGTAGAAGCTATAAACCATGCTAGGGCAGCAAAGGTTCCAATAATAGTTGCAATAAATAAGGTAGATCGTCCAGAAGCAAATCCAGAACACGTTAAACAGCAGTTGGCAGAATATGATCTGGTGCCTGAAGATTGGGGCGGTGATACTATTATGGTTCCTGTATCGGCACATAAGAAGACGGGTATAACTGATTTGCTGGAAATGATTTTATTAGTAGCGGAGATGCAGGATTTAAAAGCTAACCCAGAACTACCAGCTCGTGGAACTATTATTGAAGCTCAACTTGATAAAGGCCGTGGCCCTGTTGCTACCGTGCTAATACAGCGCGGTACACTACACGTCGGAGATACGATTATAGCAGGGACTGCATACGGTAAAGTACGTGCAATGATTAATGATTGCGGAGAAAAAGTAAAAACTGCTCCTCCATCTATGCCAGTAGAAGTTTTGGGATTAAGCGATGTGCCTAATGCAGGTGACATGCTTGATGTTACTGATGAAAGAATTGCTCGCAGCGTGGCAGAAAAACGAATTGCAAAAAAACGTGAAGAAGAGCTGCAGTCTACTTCTAAAGTGTCACTGGAAGATATTTTTCAACGTATTAAAGAAGGTGAACTGAAGGAACTGAACATTGTTGTAAAAGCTGATGTGCAAGGTACTATTGAGGCGTTGGAAGGCTCACTTCAGAAAATTAAAAATGATGAAGTAAAGGTTGTTGTTGTTCACGCGGGTGTAGGCTCTATAACAGAGTCTGATGTCATGCTTGCTTCTGCAGCTAATGCTCTGATTATTGGTTTTAATGTGCGTCCTGATGCAAATGCTCGTAAATCAGCAGAAACTGAAAAAGTTGATTTGCGAACTTATCGTGTAATTTATGATGCCCTAAATGATGTAGAAGCTGCAATTAAGGGTATGTTAGCTCCTAAATTTAAAGAAGTTATACAAGGGCGCGTAGAAGTGCGGCAGTTAATAACTATATCAAAACTACTTATTGCCGGCTGTTATGTACTAGAAGGGAAGGTAACTAATAGTTCAAAAGTTCGCGTGGTAAGGGACGGTATAGTAGTTCATGAAGGAGGTATAGATTCCCTGCGACGGTTCAAGGATGATGTAAAAGAGGTTGCACAAGGCTATGAATGCGGTATTACCCTAGATAAATTCCGCGATATCAAAGAAGGGGATATATTTGAAATCTTTGATACAGAGGAGATAAAGGATGAGTAGCCGAAAGGAGAAGTATGGCCAGGCTAAGAGTTGAAAAAATGCGGGAAGCAATCAAGCAGGAGATAAGTAATATGCTACTGCACGATGTAAAAGATCCGCGCATACAATCAATAACAGTTACAGGAGTAGACCTTACTAATGATATGAGTTTAGCAAAAATTTATGTTACTGTTTACGGGACGCAAGATAAGCAGGAAGAAGCATGGAAGGCTTTGAACAATGCCTTAGGCTTCATGAGGACCCAGATTGCCAAACGTATTCGTTTGCGCTTTGCACCCAGTCTAGTATTGGTTAAAGATACATCAATGGAATATAGTGCTCATATTGAGGGTATATTGAAAAAAATAAAAGAAAAGGAAGACTACCATGGCTAAACTAATAACTTTAGCAGAAACTGGGGCAATGCTGATGGCTGCAAATAAAATAGCTCTGGTATGTCATGTAAGTCCAGATAGCGATACGCTTGGTTCTGCTTTAGGGCTAATGCTTAAACTAGAACAGCTTGGAAAAAAGACGGTAATACTGGTAGATGACTACATTGGTACAGAATTTAAATTTCTGCCTTGTATAGAGCGTTGTATACGGCCGCAAGCCAGCGAAAATATATATGCTGATATTTTGGCAGTTATTGATTCCAGCACATTCGATAGAATTGGGCTAGCTGGGAAAGTAGTAAAAGCTCCAATTATACTTAATATTGACCATCACATATCGAATGCAAAGTTTGCCGATTATTTGTATCTAGATACTGAGGCTGCTGCTACGGGCGAGATTATGTGTGATTTATTCGAAGTAATGAAATGGAAATATGATTTAGAAACGGCGACATGTTTTTATGCAGCTATTTCCACGGACTGTGGTTTCTTTAAATATTCCAATACGAAGTCTAAGACTATGATGCGTGCCGCAGAATTATTAAGTGCAGGGGTACGTCCTAACGAGATTTCAGATGCCATAGACATGAAATCTCGTAATACTATAGAATTATTGGCTAAAGTTTTGGCTACATTATCTTTTGAATATTCAGGTAGAGTGGCTTATGTTACTATATCAAACGATTTGTACGACAAAAGTATTCCGACAGACAGTTTCGTGTCGTATCCTAGATATATAGAAGGAGTAGAAATTGCTGTAATGTTTAAGGCTGTGGAACAAGAAGTGACACGTGTTAGTTTACGTTCTAGTAATGTAGATGTATCGGAGATTGCTACAAAATTTGGAGGAGGAGGGCATCTGCGTGCGGCTGGTTGTACTATAAATGCTCCGATAGAAGAAGCAAAGCAGCAGTTGTTTACTATTTTAAAAGAAATTCTGTGATGAATGGTATTCTTAATGTCTTAAAACCGCCAGGAATGACTTCTCATGATGTAGTAGCTTTTTTGAGAAAAGTGTTACATACGAAAAAAATTGGACATGGTGGCACGTTAGACCCTGATGCTGCTGGTGTGTTACCTGTTTTCGTTGGCAGCGCTACGAGATTGCTGGAGTTTTCAGCAAATGAACATAAAAGCTATATAGTGGAGATAACCATGGGGAGGCAGACTGATACAGGTGATGACAGCGGCAGAGTTATTAAAAGTATGCCTGTCCCTGAAATAAGTTCAGAGAGACTAGAACAGTTATTGTGTAAATTTATTGGTAAACAACTGCAGCTACCACCCATGTATTCAGCTGTTAAAATTAATGGACAGAAGCTATATAAACTGGCTCGCAGAGGTATAGATGTAGATCGTTCGCCACGAGAAATAGAAATTTACAAATTGGAATTATTACTTCAGAAAGAAAAAAAACTTATTATTGCTGTGGAGTGTTCAAAAGGAACCTATGTGCGTGTATTAGCGGAAGATATTGCGCATGCGTTGGAAACATGTGGTACAGTTACTTTCCTACTTCGTACTAGAGTGGGTAACTACAAAATAGATGATGCTCATACCCTTCAGGAAATTACTGCCCAGCCTGAAGCTTATATACAGTCGCCACTTACTGCAGTTTCCAAATTGCCGCGGCTTAATCTTCTTCCTCAGCAAGCAATGCGTATTACAGAAGGCGTACGGACCACTGTATCTGCTACTAGCGACGGCAGATATGTTCTGATAGGGCCTGGAGGGGAATTTTTGGGGTTGGGTATATGTAGTGAAAGTATGATTCAACCTGAAAAGATCTTTCAGCACTATATTTTGCAAGAGGAATAAAGTATGGAAATCATTCATTCTTTAGAAGAATTGCATAGGTTTAACGTCCCTTGTGTCATTGCCTTGGGAACATTTGACGGTTTACACTTAGGGCATTATGATGTGATAAAAACAGCTAAAGAGTATGCCGTTAGCCACGGACAAAAGCTAGTGGTTTTTACTTTCAGTAATCACCCGTTGTCACTTATTAAGCCTGAACTTGCACCAGAGGCGTTACTGCCGCCTTTTGAGAAACAGTGCTACATTAAGAGAATGGGAGTAGATGTTTTGTTAGACATTGTCTTTGATGAGCATCTGGCACGAATGACCCCAGAAGATTTTCTGGCAACATTGAGAGTCTTA
Source organism: Phascolarctobacterium sp. (assembly GCA_021203775.1). Classification (GTDB taxonomy): domain Bacteria; phylum Bacillota; class Negativicutes; order Acidaminococcales; family Acidaminococcaceae; genus JAJQAO01. The sequence continues at coordinate 26,749 of JAJQAO010000001.1, read as the reverse complement.
GACTATAGATGTTTGGTGATCGGTGAAAATTTTAGCTTTGGGTTTCACGGGGAAGGCAACAGCAGGACTTTACAACGTTCGGCAAGGGAAATAGGTTTTAAACTTATAGTGCGTCCGCTTATCAGTGATGAAGGAACAATAGTTAGCAGTACGGAAATCCGCCGACGTATTCTCGCCGGAGATATTGAAGCAGCAAACAAAATGTTGGGAAGAGCATATTCTCTATGCGGGATAGTAGTAAAAGGCAAGCAGCGAGGGAGAGAGATAGGATTTCCTACAGCTAATATAGAACTTGATAATTCAGATGTGATTATTCCAGGCGTAGGGGTTTATGCCGCAAAAGTATTATTTGATGGACGAGAATACGAAGGAATGGCCAATATCGGGCGCAATCCTACTTTTGGTGATTTAACAAGAACATCAATTGAAGTCAATATTTTTGACTATGCTGGTGATTTGTATGGTAGAAAATTAATTATATCTTTTTATCATCTGTTGCGCCGCGAAGAAAAATTTCCTTCTGCAGAGATGTTAAAGAAGCGTATAGAACAGGATAAAGAGATTTGTCGTGAATACTTTATAAACTTTAGTAAAAACTATAGAATTTGATAAAACATACTTGCCTTATTGATTGTAAATGTGGTATACTTATCTCACATTTGAACCAGGGCTTGGAAGTACGATGACTCCGACGGCTGCTATGCTTTGGGAATTAGAAAAAGTAGGAGGAATTTTTATGTTGACTACTGAAACAAAACAATCTATTATTGCAAGCAACGCTCGTCATGAGGGAGATACTGGATCTCCAGAAGTTCAAATAGCGGTTCTTACTGAAAGAATTAGATATCTGACCGAGCACTTAAAGGAACACAAAAAAGATCATCATTCTCGTCGTGGCCTGCTGAAAATGGTAGGTAAGCGCCGTGGTCTGCTGAATTATCTGATGGATAAAGATATAGAGCGTTATCGTGCTATTATAGCTAAACTTGGCATCCGCAAATAACTTGTTTAGCAAAAGGCTTGTCTGTGAAGACAAGCCTTTTATTATTTGTTCAAGTCTTAGGGTAGCATAAAACAATTTACGTTTCATGTGTAATTATGGTACAATATTAATGTTATGTAATATTGAAGGTCTCTGGTGCAGATACATTATGCAAAAAGAATTTATTAATGCCAATGTATATACAGCTTTTTGCCATGCCCCGACCATTGCAGCGCTTTCGGACGGAAGCATGGTATGCTGTTGGTTTGGAGGACAAAAAGAAGGAACGTCAGATACTGCAATTTGGTGTAGCCGTAATGATGGTTTACACTGGAGTCTATCGGAAAAAATAGCTGATGGATATGAAGCTAATTGGAATCCAGTACTTTTTTCTGTTGACTGTAAAAAAATGCTTCTTTTTTATAAGCAGGGACAAAAGATAAGTGAATGGAAAACCATGCTGAAAAGTTCCTGTGATGGTGGAAAAAACTGGGGAATCCCGATAGAAGTTGTACCAGGAGATACGAGTGGAGGACGCGGACCCGTACGCACGAAACCAATACGCCTATTTGACGGTAAAATTATTGCCGGCGGGAGTATAGAAAGGGGACTTTGGACGGCTTTTGCGGATTTAAGCGAAGATGACTGCATCACTTGGAAGAAATCACATGCCATAAAGATTGACGTAAATTATTGCAAAGGCAAGAAAACAGCTAATAGTCCCATCGCCGTAAGTCAACAATCCTTTTATGGAAGGGGAATCATTCAGCCAGCGCTGTGGGAAAGTGTACCAGGGAAAATACATATGCTATTGCGCAGCAGTGAAGGAAAGATATATCGCAGTGATTCTGATGATGGAGGGAAAAACTGGTGTGCCGCATATGCAACCAGAATGCCGAATAACAACAGTGGATTGGATATAGTAAAAGCCTCTTTTGATGGTCGTTTATATCTGGTGTGCAATCCTGTGTCAGAAAACTGGGGTGTGAGAACACCTCTAACGCTCTTAACGTCTTCAGACAATGGGTACAACTGGGAAAAAATTATGGATATTGAAGACGGTAATGGTGAATTTTCCTACCCAGCCATTATTTGTCGAGAAGATGAATTAATTATCACATATAGCTGGCAACGCCGTAACATTGTATGTTGCCGCTTTAGTAAAAATGAACTAATCTAGGATAAAATATTGATCTCAGAAATATTATAACTGCAGATATTCATATTACTTGGGAGGAGATGGTTATATTATGAAGAAGATAGTAATATTTTTGGCGACTCTGATTCTGCTGATTTCTGCTTGCGGTGGAGATACCAAAAAGGCAGTTTATCCTAGTGACGGAGATATTTCCGTTATTATTCCTAAAGCACCTGGAGGCGGCACAGATGTTTCTGCCCGTGGATTGCTGCAATTTATGCAAAAGGAACTTCCAGGAAGTCATTTTGTGGCCGTAAACAAACCTGACGGCGGTGGCGTTACAGGAATGGTAGAGATAGCAAATGCTAAGCCTGATGGACATACATTAGGAATGGTGACTGTGGAATTGGCAATGTTTCCGCATCAGGGGAAATGCAAAAATACTTATGCGGATTTTGCCGCTATTTGTGCACCCATTGCAGCACCGGCTGCTTTGATTGTTCCAGGTGATGCTCCTTATAAGAATTTAAATGAATTTGTTGCTTATGTAAAGGAGAATCCAGGAAAAATTCAAATGGGAAACTCTGGTACTGGTGCTATCTGGCATATAGCAGCAATGTCTTTTGAAGAGGAATTTGGTGTAAAATTCAAGCATGTTCCCTATCCTAAGGGAACTGCAGATATTGCTGCTGCATTGGCTGGTAAACATATTGATGCGACGTTGTCAGATCCTTCTGTTTTTAAGAGTCAGGTCGAAGCAGGCAATTTGAAGATTTTAGCAGTTATGGCAGACAGCCGCAGTGAAATCTATCCTGATGTGCCAACATTCAAGGAATTAGGGCATAATATGACTATACGCGCATGGGCTGCGTTAGTGGCCCCAAAGAATATTTCCAAGGATAAACTAGAAATACTGCGGACAGCTGCAAAAAAGGCATGCAATTCCAAAGAAATGAAAGAATATTTTATTAAACAAGGTATTGATCCGACAGCTATTATAGGAGATGACTGCGATAAGATGATGAAGGATGATCATATCATGTATGAAAAATTCTTAAAACAGCTTAAATAAGTCTATTTTGTTGCGAGTAAGGCAGATTATATAGATTCTCCACACAGCATGAATATTATTACGGATAAAACCCATATGTTTTGACCTGAAAAATATCCACCTGCGTTGTTGAGTTAAGAAAAATTTTGTGGTAAAATATGAAAAAATATGATGGTGAGCATTTTTCCATTAAAAGTGGGAGTGTGACAGAAATGGGAGAGCAGATTCAAGATGTTCCATCTTATATACGGGAAATGTACAGCCATAATTCTTTCATGAATGAATTTAACATAAACATTGATGAAATAAAGTGTGGTAGTGTTGTAGTAAGTATTGACATTGATCCTGCTAAGCACTTTAATCACCGTGGTATATGTCACGGCGGAGTACTAACGGCTTTGGCAGATGCTGTTACGGGCGTAACAGGGGCTAGCGTAGGTGCGGCAGTAGCTACTTTGAACTTTAATATGAATTTTATTAAAAGTGTGCGCAACGCTGGGATGCTTTATGTCAAAAGTAAAATTCGTCATTACGGACATCTTACTATGGTGATAGAAGCCGAAATGTATGATGATAAACATACGCTGATGGCAACTATCCTTGCAACTATGTTTATAGTAGATAAATTTGAGGAAATACCTGAAAAATGGTAAATGCTCATCAATTAAAAAAGCAGCGGTGTACTGCATATTTAGGGAGGAAGAAATGGACTTTGCATTAAACGAAGAACAACTTGAATTACAGGAGATGGTGCGAGAATTTGTTGAACAGGAAATCACACCATATGCCGCTGAAATGGATAGGGATAACTGCATGCGCGAGGGCCTTATCGAAAAAGCCCATGAAATGGGCCTTTTAAATGTTATTGTTCCAGAAGAGTTTGATGGGCCGGGATTAAGCAGTCTGTCTGTTGCAGTTATTTATGAAGAACTGGGCAAGGGCTGTGCCGGCGTAGCTACATCTATGGCAGCTAATTCTCTTGCCACTTATCCTGTACTTATGGTAGGGACTGAAGAACAGAAGCATATGTATTGCGATATTATCAACAATGGTGGATTGGCCGCTTTTGCTCTTACCGAACCTGGAGCAGGAAGTGATGCAGGGAGCGTTTCTACTAAGGCCGTGAAGGACAAGGAAAACGGGACCTATACTCTTAACGGAAGTAAGATTTTTATTACAAATGCAGGTCTTGCTGATATTTTCTTAATTTTTGCCAATACCAGGCAAAGTGGAGGTATACGTGGCTTGACGGCATTTATTGTAAAGAAGGGAACTCCTGGATTTTCTATAGGTAAAAAGGAAGATAAAATGGGTATACGTCCTTCTAATACATGTGAAGTGATTTTACAGGATGTAGTAGTTCCTGAAGCTAATCGTGTAGGGCGTGAAGGCGAGGGATTCCGCATAGCTATGAATACTCTTGACAGTGCTCGCCCGTTTGTTGGGGCTGTTTCAGTTGGGTTGGCGCAGGCAGCGTTAAATTGTGCTGTAAAATATGCAAAAGAACGTCGCCAGTTCGGTCAGCCTATAGCTTCTTTCCAGATGGTTCAGAGCATGATTGCAGATATGGCTATTAAGGTTGAAACTGCGCGTTTAATGGTCCGTAAGGCATGTTGGTTGCGTGATAACGATCTGGAATTTTCTAAAGAGGCTGCTATGTCTAAATGTTATGCCGGTGATGTAGCTATGCAGGTCACAACAGATGCCATTCAGATTATGGGAGGTTATGGCTATTCTAAGGAATATCCTGTAGAGAAAATGATGCGCGATGCTAAGATAATGCAAATTTACGAAGGAACAAACCAGATACAGAGACTGGTTATTGCTAACAAAATTTTATACTAATATTTTAGAGAATTTACTCCCCTGTCTGACTCAAGGCCAGGCAGGGGAGTTTTATGTTTAGTAGAAGTAAATGCTTGATCAAATATAATAAATAATTAAATGTGAGAAACTTTTGTGACAGCAGTATTACGACCAGTTTTGTGTTATAATAAATATATAATTTAAAACAGGAGAAACCTATGTATTTAGTAACTATTGCTTTGCTTGTGATAATTGTTGACCAGATGACGAAACATTTTGTTGCGGGGCATTTTTATGTTGGAGAAAGCATTCCCGTTATTTCTGGATTTTTTCACTGGACATATATTTTGAATTCGGGCGCGGCTTTTGGTATGTTTGAGGGAAGGCGCTGTCTATTTATCATAATTACCGCTGCCACCATCAGTGTTATGTGGTTTTTTCGCCGAGATATTCGAGCTGGAGATAAAACATTGCAAATGGGAGCAGCACTTTTTGTTGGTGGGGCCATTGGCAATTTGATTGATAGAATGATCAGTGGGTTGGTAATTGATTTTTTTGATTTCAAAATCTGGCCAGTTTTTAATGTAGCAGATATTGCGATTTGTGTAGGTATCGGACTGATTATATGGAGCATTATAAAGACGGAACTTGCGGACAGCAGGAATGTATAATAATAACAGAACGAGAAGCGGGACAACGGGCAGATATTGTTTTAGCATCATTTTTAGAACTTAGTCGGTCTAATGTTCAAAAATTATTAGATGAAGGGCTGGTTATAAAAGATAACAAGGTTTTAAAAGCCAATTATAGAGTAAAGACTGGGGATGCTATAACAGTTAGTATACCAGAATTAAGGGCTCTTGATGTACGGGCAGAAAACATTCCCTTGGATGTTATTTACGAAGATGAAGATATAATAATAATAAATAAAGCCAGAGGCATGGTGGTGCATCCGGCAGCAGGTAATTACAGTGGCACTCTTGTTAATGCGTTACTGTATCATTGTAAAAATCTATCAGGCATTAACGGAGTAATAAGACCAGGTATTGTCCATCGTCTCGACAAGGATACTTCAGGTATCATTATTTGTGCTAAAAATGATAATGCTCATTTGGCTTTATCAGAGCAGATTCAAAATAAAACGGCAATGCGTACTTATTTGGCGGTAGTGCGCGGGAATATTAAGAATGACTCTGGCATAATAGAAACACAGATTGCTAGAGATAGAGAAGATCGTAAAAAGATGGCAGTAGTCACTGAAGGAGGACGCGATGCAGTCACTGAATATGAGGTATTGGAAAGGTTTGGACGTTATACCATTGTAACTTGTCGTCTGCGTACAGGCCGTACACATCAGATTCGTGTACATATGGAATACATTGGACATCCGCTTGTAGGTGATCCAAAATATTCGCCTATGAAAACACCTTTTACTATTGACGGGCAGGCACTGCACTCTCAGAAGCTTTCATTTGTGCACCCGAAAACAATGGAACACATGAAATTTGAAGCACCGCTTCCTGTTGATATGCAGAAAATATTTACCAGACTGCGTTTAGGGCAGTTTACTTAACAGTATTTTGACAATATGGTCTGTAAGGAAAGTATAGGAGTGATTTAAATGGGAAAATTTATCAAGAAAAACATAATTATGGATTCTGAAGCAATGCGCCGTGCTATTATACGTATATCTCACGAGATAATAGAAAAGAACAAAGGCGTAAAAAATCTTATATTGCTTGGAATTCGCACACGAGGGGTTCCTATTGCCAAGCGTTTGGCAGATGCTATTGGGGTTATTGAAAATGTTGAATTGCCTGTAGGTATGCTTGATATTACACTGTATCGGGATGATTTATCAACTTTGGCTTATAATCCTATCGTACACGGAACTGAGGTAAATATGGATATTAACGATAAAGTAATTGTTCTTGTGGATGATGTACTATATACGGGACGTACCATTCGAGCAGCTTTAGATGCCATCATGGATATGGGGCGACCTAAAGCCATACAGCTAGCTGTACTTATTGATCGCGGGCATCGCGAATTACCCATACGTGCTGATTTTGCGGGAAAAAACGTGCCTACTTCCCACAAGGAGGCGATAGAAGTTCTGCTTACTGAAGAGGATGGAACTGACGAAGTAATTATAGGCAGTATTGACGAATAAGTGAAGCTTTGAGAATGAGGAGTGAGAAAAAATGCCAGATAATGTTATGGAACGCAGAAATAAATGCTTTGGAGAAACAGTAGCAGCCAATTTAAGGAAGAACGGTTTTGATTCCTATTACTGCAATGATAGACAGAAGGCTTTGAAAATGGCTCTGAAGCTAATTCCAAAAAATCATGTAGTTTCTTGGGGAGGATCAGTTACTATTCAGGAAATAGGACTATTGAAAGAGGTCAGAAACATCTATAGGGTAATTGACCGCGATAAAGCGGCTACCATGGAGGAAAAATCGGAAATGATGCGTCAGGCACTACTTTGCGATACTTTCCTTATGAGTAGTAATGGTATAAGCGAGGACGGACAGCTGGTCAATATTGATGGTACGGGTAACCGATGTGCAGCTTTGATATATGGGCCACGACAGGTATTAGTACTTGCGGGTATAAACAAAATAACAAAAACTATTGAAGATGCTCTTACAAGGGCACGTAATACTGCAGCACCTATTAATGTGCAGCGTTTTCCTGATTTAAATGTTCCTTGCCATAAGACGGGACTATGTAGCAATTGCCAAGGAGAAGACAGTGTTTGTTGTCAGATAGTTCTAACACGCCGCTGTCGGCCGGCAGGGCGTATCAAGGTTATATTAATAGGTGAAAATCTGGGCTATTGACACGAGTGAGGTGACACAATGAAAAAACTAACTGCTCCTGATGAAATTTTATATCATGTTGGTTTCTCAGCATCTTCTTTGAAGGGAGCTAAATGGGCGTTATTGCCTGGAGACCCAGGCAGGGTAGAAGGGCTGGCCAATGCCTGTGGACAGGCAGAGTTCATTGGTTGCCACCGAGAATATACCAGTTGGCTGACAAGCATAGGCTGTGAGCGGGTATTGGTATGTTCAACAGGTATGGGTGGGCCTTCTGTGGCAATATGTCTTGAAGAGTTAGCTTGCATGGGTATAGAAGGCGTTATTCGTGTAGGCACGACGGGAGGTATTCAGGAAAAAATAAATTTCGGTGACGTTATTATTAATAAGGCAGCTGTACGACTGGACGGGACATCTCACCATTATGCTCCAGAATCTTTCCCAGCAGTAGCTAGCTTTACCGTAACAGAAGCACTGATGCAAGCGGCTCTTGAACTACAAATACCACATCATGTAGGCATATCTGTTTCTTCAGATACTTTCTGGCCGGGGCAGGAACGTTATGACAGCTTTACAGGATATGTAAGAAAAGCATTTCAGGGAACCATGAAAGAGTGGCAGGTTTTGGGAGCTTTAAATTATGAAATGGAGACAGCTGCCCTATTTGTGGCAGCTCAGTGTATGGGCATTAAAGCAGGATCAGTCTGTGGAGTTATAGCAAGGCGCACTGAGAGCGAACAGGTTGCGCCTGCAGATATATATAAATTAGCGGAAGAACGTTTTCAGAAAGTTGTTTATCGGGCATTACAGATTTTATTGAAAGCAGGTGTGTAAATGGCACGGACAATAATTTTATTATTAGATTCATTTGGCATCGGATATGCACGTGATGCTGCGGCATATGGTGATAAAGGGGCAGATACCTTGGGACATATTTGTAGCTGGTTTGCGAAGAACAGAAAAGATAAACAGGGAAGCATCAGGCCGCTCTATCTGCCGAATCTTGCAGCTTTAGGATTGCAACTTGCCGCAGAGAGTAGCAGAAAAGAGCCTTTGGCGGCGGGACTTGGTTCAGACTACAAAGGGGGAGCTTATACCTACGCTGAGGAAGTCAGTAGGGGTAAAGATACTTTAAGCGGACACTGGGAAATAAGTGGTGTTCCGGTAGATTTTGACTGGGGCTATTTTCCTGATATTCCCAACTGCTTTCCAAAAGAGTTGATGGATAATCTTATTTCTAAGGGCAATTTACCTGGGGTACTGGGAGAAAAACACGCTTCTGGCACAGAGATAATTAAGGAACTTGGTGAAGAACATCTACACACTGGAAAGCCTATAGTTTATACATCCGCTGATAGTGTATTGCAGATAGCTGCTCATGAGGAAGGATTTGGGCTGGAGCGTCTGTACGATTTGTGTAAAATTGCCTTTAATCTGGTGCAGCCTTATAAGATTGCTAGAGTAATCGCACGTCCTTTTATTGGCAGTTGTGCAAATGATTTTACCCGTACAATCAACAGACACGATTACGCAGTACAAGCGCCAGAAAAAACACTGCTAGATAAGATCGTTGATGCTGGTGGCAACGTTTATGCTATAGGAAAAATTGCAGATATCTTTGCCCACAGAGGCATTACAAAACATTATTCAGCAGGCGGGCTGGATAAAATATCTGATGCTACTGTGCAGGCCATTAAGGATGCTCCAGATAATACTCTGGTATTTGCCAATTTTGTGGATTTTGACTCTTCTTTCGGACATAGGCGCGATATACTTGGATATGGTGAGGCATTGGAGTATGTTGACAGCAGACTTACGGAAATTTTTTCTTTGTTTAAAGAGGGTGATTTAGGACTCGTTACAGCTGATCACGGAAATGATCCTACTTGGATTGGTAGTGATCATACGAGGGAAAAAGTCCCCGTATTATTTTTTGGTAGCAAGGTAGCAAACAAACATCTGCAGCCCATGGGCACATTCGCAGATATAGGACAGACGATAGCTGCTTATATGGGTGCGGAGAAGACTTTTACTGGTACTGCAGTGGATCTGTTTTAAGGGAGGCTCACTTATGAAAAGGCTATTTATTTGCCTTACGCTGTTTTTAATATCTGTATTTTTTATTGCTAATCCTCAGAGTGTCTGGGCGGATTTTGACGAGAAACCAGTAGCTTTTGTAGTTATGGATAAAAGTGATGGTTTAGTGGATAATAGCGCTTATACTGCATGGAGGCAGGTAGTAAAATGGGCTTACCATTTTCCATATTATAAGCTAAGTGAAGATGGTAAAGTTCAGGATTCTATAAGTAATGCCTTATGGAATATAAAGATAACTAAGGAAGCGCTTTCTGAACAAGCCAAACAAAACTCTATGGATGCAATAGTAATTGTTGTGCTTTATGATATGGATGAAACCATCCTGTCACCTGTGGGAGGGTTTAATACAGGACCTTATGTAAATGTGGTGGCTATTGCGGATTTATATGCATTTAAAAAAGACGGTGATAAGTTTTTGCAGAGCAAAGTACGTGAACGAGCAATTAAAGATCTTGGGAATTATGATAGGCCGCAAGAAACAATCCGTTGGGCACTGAGCAAGTTGGTCAATACAATGGAAGGGAGGCCCATAATAAATTAAGGGCTATTTATTAACGTTGGTATCAGAACAGAGGTAGATCCATGAGAATCATTGACGCCCACATGCATTATTGTAGCGCAGATGGGTTCAGGCAGACTGCAGTAGCAGCAGGGCATATAAATACAGCGGATTGTTGGGCAGAAATATGCCGAGAGAATAATATAGTTTTTTCCATAGCCATGGGAAACACTATGGATGCGACATGCAGATTTGGTGGGATTCCACCGCGTCTAATCAATCTGAAAGAGCCTTTTGATGAAAACTGCTACAATCAGGATGCATATATCGGGTATTGTTTAGGTGTTCAAAGCGAACTGATAAATGAGAAAAATGCGGAAGCAACTGCCCGTGAATTCGAATTTTACCTAAAGCAGCCGCAAAGTCTTGGTATTAAACTATATCCAGGATACAATACCGTTTATGTAAATGATAGAAGGCACTGGCCGTTATTTGAACTGGCAAGAGTCTACCATGTACCTGTAGTTATCCATACGGGGGATACGGCAAACAGCATGGGGCTACTGAAATATTCTCATCCTCTTACGGTAGACGAAGCAGCAGTGACTTTTCCTGATGTAACTTTCGTAATTGCTCACTGTGGTAATCCGTGGATTGTGGATGCTGTAGAGGTCGCATCTAAGAACAGGAATGTTTGTATTGATATGTCTGGACTTTTAGCTGGCAGAACTGATCCCCTGAAGTTATACGAGAGAAATGCCGATTATTTTCGGTACCTTAGGCTTTGGCTTAATTATTTGGGGCAATATGATAAAGTTTTGTATGGTAGTGACTGGCCGTTGGTTAATATCCCAATTTATCTTGAGGTTATGCAACATGTGATTCCCGAGAAAGAACAAGAGAAATTTTTTTATACTAATGCTTTGCGTGTTTTTTGGAAAATAAATAAATTGCTTTGAAAATAAAAAACATAGACGATACGGTATAGGTGATAAATTTCATGGGACAATTGGGAATTAAAGAAATTGAAGCAAAGATGCACGATTGGGATTTTCTAAAATATTTACCAAGAAATATCAATGGATTCAATCTGATAAAGGGAACTGGTATCAAAGGTAAAGTGCTGAATATTGCAGCATATGTGAACGAGCCAATGCACAGCCGTGTAGATCTTATTTATATGGCTGAAACAGATGACTATGTCCCCGTAAAAACCATTGGATTGCATAATTTTTTTGATGAGCGTTTTTTCTGTCGTGATAGAAAGAAATTTGCCGATATGATGCTGCATTATCTTCCTAATATTATTGGAGACGTAGACAGAAATCAAAAACATCCTTTGGGTTATGAGATGATGGGTATAGATTTTTCGAGTTGGAAATACTGGACGAAGTTCCCGCAGAGGATCGAAGGATATGAACTTTTTTTGACTCCTGATAATCCAGTAAAATATATTAATGGTTCCGTATTGTTTCTGGATTATACTGATTTCAATTATGGTAATCAAATAGTTTTTATGTACAACACTTTTCGGGATGAATTATTTGCCGAATTGAAAAAGAAGCATATACCGTTGACAACGGAAAGGTTTGATGCCAGGAATCTTTCAGATCTAGAAAAGCTGATGGATACGCAGTTAGAAGCCACTTTACGTGAACTGTCCAGACAGTAAAAAAAAGTTGACAATGCATGGGCAAATCTATATAATATATTTCGTAGTTGAATGGCCCGGTGGTTCAGTTGGTTAGAATGCCGCCCTGTCACGGCGGAGGTCGTGGGTTCGAGTCCCATCCGGGTCGCCAATTATGCCTCGGTAGCTCAGTTGGTAGAGCAAAGGACTGAAAATCCTTGTGTCCCCAGTTCGATTCTGGGCTGAGGCACCATTTGCGGAAATAGCTCAGTGGTAGAGCACCTCCTTGCCAAGGAGGGGGTCGCGAGTTCGAATCTCGTTTTCCGCTCCATAATAAGGCGACATAGCCAAGCGGTAAGGCAGAGGTCTGCAAAACCTTTATCCCCAGTTCGATTCTGGGTGTCGCCTCCATTTTTTCTGTCTGCCGCGGTGGCGGAACTGGCAGACGCAAGGGACTTAAAATCCCTCGGGTAGTGATACCCGTACCGGTTCGATTCCGGTCCGCGGCACCAAATTCATATCAGCTAGAGGAATGTTCTCAGTGCTATTTGCATTGGGATTTTTCTTTTTATAAGGCTGAATGACTATATGCTATAATAAAAATAAAGTGCCTAATAAATAAATTGGCAGAATATGATATCTGGAAGGAAAGAAAAATGGTTAAGAGTTTTACTGAACTTAATATCTGCAATAACACGGTGATACAACTCAAAAAAATGGGAATAAAAGTGCCGATGCCAGTACAGGAAAGAGCCATTCCGGCATTAATGAGTGGCAAGGATGTTATTGCAAGAGCCCAGACTGGAACAGGAAAGACACTGGCGTTTCTTGTGCCACTTGCGGAGAAAATAAATGCCGAAAAACATTTTGTGCAAGCACTGGTAATTACTCCTACGCGGGAACTGACACAGCAGATTGAAACAGAGATGAAAAAAATTTTAGGAGAAAGAGAAGTAAAGGTTTTGGCAGTTACGGGCGGCCGCGATTTTGAACTGCAGAAGCGGAAATTGAGCGGGAAAAGCCATGTGCTGATTGGGACACCAGGGCGGTTGCTGGAACATATCCGCCAGAAAAATACTTCTCTGGGGGGTGTTAAATATCTGGTACTGGATGAAGTAGATGAAATGCTGGAACAGGGTTTTATTAACGACGCAATACAACTTATTTCTATGACTTCCCCTGATCGTCAGACCATGCTTTGCTCTGCAACTTTATCGGAAGAGGTACGCAAACTTGGTAGGAAACTAACGAAGAATTGTGCCATCATTGACATTAATCCCAATGCCGCCACTGTGGATACCATAAAACAAATATGTATTAAGACTACAGAAGAATACAAAAACAGAGCCATATCAACTTTGATTGATCGTTATAATCCTTATCTTATGCTCGTATTCTGCAGAAGCAAAGAGCGTGCTAAAGACCTGGGTGAGTGGCTTGGCGCGCAAGGATATAATGCGGATGTACTACACGGGGAAATGTCTGCTACAAAACGCAAAACGGTTATGAAGGCCTTTCGCGATGCTAGAATACAAATACTGACAGCTAGCGATCTGGCAGCACGCGGTCTGGATGTTGAAGGTGTAACACATGTAATTAATTATGATATACCTCATGATGTAAACTGGTATGTACATCGTATAGGAAGAACTGGGCGTGCAGGCAAGAGTGGAATTGCAGTTACTTTCTATACCGCAGACGAGGTCAGATGGTTACATAACATAGAGAATAAGCTCGGAGTGGTTATAGAACGGCAAAATTTGGAGGGAAGGATCGTTGCTAGGCGCATTAAATCAACCTATGGCAAAAAGGAAAAAACTCAAAAGAGAGGGCGCAGTTCCGTGAAAAATAAACGCATGGCACCTAAAACAGGCAGTAACCGCCGCCAGCAGAGGAAAAAATAAAATATGGCAAAATTCTTATTTTCTATTTTAAGTTTTACTTTTCTGTTGCACTGTGAAACCGTTGCAGTTTTGTAGCCATAGAAGTATAATATAATCTGGTATAACATTATGATACTAACTTTTTTAAGTTTGAAGGGGACGATAAAATGTCTGAAGTAAGGGTAAGATTTGCTCCCAGCCCTACAGGGTATTTACATATCGGTGGTGCGCGGACGGCACTGTTTAATTGGCTCTTTGCACGCAAAATGAAAGGTAAGCTCATTTTGCGCATTGAGGATACGGATACGGAGCGACTGAAAGAGAATTCCGTAAGTCAGATACTTACAAGCCTTAAATGGTTGGGCTTAAACTGGGATGAGGGGCCGGAGGCAGGAGGCGGATACGGACCATATTACCAGTCTGAACGACGCGAGATATATGGAAAATATGCAGCTAGGCTTCTTGAAGAAGGAAAGGCTTACCGGTGTTTCTGTACGTCTGCCGATTTGGAAAAAGCACGGGAAAAACAGCGGCTTGCAAGGCAACCATTCCGCTACGGACGAATCTGCAGAGAGATGTCTAGTAAAGATGCAGAAGAGCGCATAGCAAGGGGAGAGACATATTCTATAAGAATTAAAATTCCCCAATCTGGTACTATAACAGTGCATGATCTGATTCATGGTGATGTAACTTTTAATTTAGATCAGCTGGATGATTTCGTCATCGTAAAAAGTAATGGCATGCCTACATATAACTTTGCTGTAGTCGTAGATGACCATACGATGGCCATGACCCATGTGCTGCGCGCAGAGGAACATCTGTCAAATACGCCGAAGCAATTGCTTATTTATGAGGCCCTAGGATTTGAACCGCCGGCTTTCGGACATATGCCGATGATTCTAGCTCCTGATCGCTCCAAGCTCAGTAAACGCCATGGGGCAACATCAGTTGAGGAATTCCGTGATAATGGATATCTTTCAGAAGCTATTGTGAATTACCTTACCCTTTTAGGATGGGGACCAGGAGATGAGCGTGAAATTATAAGCCTTGAAGAAACTGTCGAACTATTTGAGCTGGAACAGATGTCAAAAAAAGCTGCCGTATATGATACAAAAAAACTTACTTGGATGAACGGGCAGTATTTATCAGATTTGCCGTTAGAAAAGGTGTTACACGAGGCAGAACAATTCTTTATCAAAAATAATCTAATAACGGAAGCATGGCTTAAGAAAAACGGTGAATTTTTCGCTAAATTAGTGGATGTTGTGCGAGTGCGGGTTAAGACATTGCAGGAAGTGGCGGATGCTTCGGAATATTTCTTTAAGGATTTTGCAGACTATGATGAAAAAGGAAAGGCTAAATATTTCAATCTTGAGGCTGCGGAAATTTTGGAAAAATGTCGGGCAGCTATAACTGAGGACAACGAATATAGCCTAAAGAGCCTTGAAGATATATATAGTAGGATTGCCGAAGAAAACGGTTTGACGTTAGGGAAGATTGTTCATCCCACTAGACTTGCGCTTACAGGTAGAACCGTAAGTCCAGGTCTTTTTGATGTAATGTACCTTCTTGGTAAGGAAAAGACGATTGAGAGGATGAGTCGAGCTATAACTTATATCAGGGAGGGAATATGAGGATTTTTCTTATTGCATTATTATGCCTTTTGTTCTGTTTTCCTGCCTTTGCTGATCAGCAGACGACGGTACTTTTCGAGCAGGTTACAATTGATAAGGCCGAAGGAAGACTACCATTCATTGACGGCAGTACAGATACCGATATGGAAAGGCAGGCCAACAGTTTAATGCATAGTATCATAAAAGATATGGTAAAGGATGCAGGAGGCTACGGCAGCATCAGTTATGAAGTGGTACTTAACAGGCCGAGTCTTATAGGGGTATTGCTTAAAGTCTCCAATAACAGCAATAATATTGTTAAAGGGTTGAATGTTGATCTGACTACCGGCAAGGAATTTACAGTTACGGATTTTTTTATAAATAATGATACAGTTAAAGCAGCCCTTGGGGATTACAGTGACGTACTTTTTACCGAAAAAGGTATCTGTACTCGTAGTGGTGGCAGAGGTAA
Source organism: Phascolarctobacterium sp. (assembly GCA_021203775.1). Lineage (GTDB taxonomy): Bacteria > Bacillota > Negativicutes > Acidaminococcales > Acidaminococcaceae > JAJQAO01. Next base: position 10,756 of record JAJQAO010000001.1, on the reverse strand, counting down.
TTATACAAATGTTGTTACCTACAGTAGTCTACTCACATCAATGCGCATAGGAGAGGCAGGTAGATTGCTGCAGATAGCCAGACTTACAGAAAATGCTGAAGGGAAGACCCTGTTTATAAAAAAGGGAAATCTGATGGCTATAAAACTTGATACTAATACTTCAACTGGATTCCGCTGGGAAATGAAACTTGAAAAGGCTGATGAAAAAAAGATTGTAAAAGTAGGTAGCTCCTTTATAATGCCAAAATCAAGCGATCAGCGTGTAGGAGTTCCAGGTAGTGAAGTACTTATGCTGGCAGCTGAAGAGTCTGGTACCTGTAAGGTAACAATGGAATATAAAAGGCCATGGGAAAGACTACCACTTAAAAGTTTTTCATTTACGGTAATTATTACGGAGTAGTATGGAAAAGAAAATTTTTTTGCAAAATATATAATTTAGATTAATTTCTGCATACATCTTCTTCAGAATGTTCTGAGGAAGATGTATGTGTCATTACGGGAATGCAGACATAAAATAGTTTTATGTTGTTAAGAAAAACAGAGGAGATTCTTTAAGATGGGACAACAAAAGATAGAACTGCTTGCACCCGCTGGGACATGGGAGGCCCTTGAAGCGGCAGTAAACGCTGGAGCTGATGCCGTATATCTTGGAGGCAAGGCATTCGGTGCTAGACAATATGCTAATAATTTTAACCGTGATGAAATGGTGCGGGCGGTTTCTTTCGCTCATTTGCACAGGGTACGAATATATGTTACCGTAAATATTCTGATTGATGACAGCGAAATGTATGAAGTAGCTGATTACCTGGTTTTTTTGAGCAATATAGGCATTGACGGTATTATTGTACAGGATCTCGGTGTAGTACGCCTGTCAAAGCTTGTAGCGCCTAATTTACCATTGCATGCCAGTACCCAGATGACAATTACTAATAGTAGCGGGGTAGCTTTTGCAGCGGCATCTGGTATGGAGCGTACAGTTCTGGCAAGAGAACTTAGTCTGGCAGAAATTAAGAGTGCATGTGCAGAAAATACGGAAATTGAAGTATTTATCCATGGTGCTTTATGCATATGCTATTCTGGACAGTGTCTTATGAGCAGTTTAATTGGCGGACGCAGCGGTAACAGAGGGCGTTGTGCGCAGCCCTGTCGGCTACCGTATAAACTTTTAGATAAAGAAGCCAGGGATATGCTGGAAGGAAAAAATGTGGGACATTATCTTTTAAGCCCCCGGGACATGAATACCTTAAGTATCTTGCCGCAGCTTATTGAAACTGGAGTAGTATCCTATAAGATAGAAGGACGTATGAAGCGACCGGAATACGTTGCCGTGGTAGTAGATATTTATAGGCGCGCTATTGACAGCTTTTTTGCAGGAAATTACCACGTATCTAGACAGGATCTCGAGAATATAGAACAGATATTTAACCGTGATTTTACCACGGCTTATTTAACAGGCAGGCCAGGAAGGGAAATGATGAGTGATAGCCGTCCCAATAACCGTGGTATATTAGTTGGACGTGTAATCAAATTGGAAAAGGGTCGTAGCAATGCACTTGTCAAACTGGAAAGGGATCTTCATATAGGTGACGGATTGGAATTTTGGGTAAGTGTTGGGGGACGCGTCGGGATTACAGTAAACAGCATTAAACTGGACGGTTCGTACGTTAGTACCGCTCGCACAGGTGAACAGGTAACTATTGACGTACCAGGTGGAGTAAGGGTGAATGACCGTATTTTTAGGATTTTCGACAGCAATCTAATGGAGTATGCAGGTAATTTTTTTGGTCCTAACGTAAAAAAGTGCATAATGATAAAGGGCTGTGTTGAGGCATATCTTGGAAAGCCTTTGAGGATTATATTTACGGATGATGAAGGGAATACGGGGCACGGCGAAACGGCATTTATAACGGAAATAGCCAGAAATAGGCCACTTGATGAAAATACTGTAAAAAAGCAGGTAGATCGTCTTGGAACCACGGAGTATTTTCTTGAAAATCTAGTTTTTAAACATGATAAAAATATTATGGTTCCCGTAAGCGAGATCAACGAAGCTCGTCGTCAGGCTGTTGAAGAATTAAACAGCGTTAGGATAGCAGCTTTTTCTTATAAAAGGAAGTATGTAGAAGGTATCAATGAAATACCACTGCCTAAAGTAAAATGCAAGCATACTGGTAGTATTATAACGGTTCACTGTGATACGATTGAGAAGGTAGAAGTAGCCATAAATGCAGGTGCAGATCGGATAATTTTTGGCGGTGACAATTTTTCAAGAGAAGTATATTCATCATATGATTATCGAAAAGTAATTGATAAAGCGCGTAAAGCGGGAAAAGAAATAGCATTTGCCACACCTAGGATTGTTAAGGAAAAACAGCTTTTTTATTTTAAAAAACTATTTTCTCAATGGAATGAACTGGAACCAGATTATGTATATATCAGTAATATTGGCCTTTGGCCCATGGCGAAAAAATGTCCTAAGCTTAAATTATGGACTGGTCTTTCCATTAACACATACAACAGCCAATCACTGGCATTTTGGGCAGAAGCAGGAGCAAAAGGGGCGGTCCTTTCTGCCGAGCTTACTATGGCCCAGATTGAGAATTTAGCGCGAAAGACACCTGTGATGTTGGAATGCATAGTTCAGGGACGGCTAGAAATGATGGTTTCTGAATACTGCGTGGCAGGAAGTTTTCTGGGCAATCTGCACAATGGTGCATGCACTTTTAAATGTCGTGAGCCGCTCTTTTTAAGCGACAGGAAGGAGATTAAATTCCCGATAGCTACTGATCAGTATTGCAAAATGCATATTTTAAATGCTGATGAACTTTCCCTTGCAGCAAATGTTAGGTATATGAAAGATATTGGCATACACAGCATGCGCATAGACGCACGTAGTTATGCTGCAGCTGAGGTGGGAAAATTTACAAGGATGTATAAGGAGATTTTGCAGGGCGAAAGAGAATTTTCAAATAATCTGCCAGGAACCACGCGAGGCCACTATTTCCGTGGAGTCATCTAAAAAGGAGCAATGATGAGCCGTTTTGCGATAAAAACTTTGGAATTTGATAAAGTCAAAGATATTTTAGCCAGGAAAACAACTACGTTCCTAGGGCGTCAGGCTATCGCTTCGCTTCGCATTGAAAGTAACATTGCGGTGGTACAACGCCTGCATGAAGAGACTGGAGAAGCATTATTTCTTCTGGATGAGGGGAAAAGATTTCCTTTCGGCGGTGCATATGACATTACAGCTGACGTAAAAAAGGCTGAAATTGGAGGAGTTCTGGAAGCTGCTGACTTACTTAAAATTATGACTACAGCTGCAGCCATGCGGCAGATAAAAATATTTCTGGCGGATGAATATAGATGCCCTGTTTTAAACACAATTGCCTTGTCTTTGGATAGTTTTCCTCGCCTTGAAAGGCAGATAGAAAATACCGTAGATGAACATGGGGAGATAAAAGATAGTGCATCGCCTAGACTTAGCGGTTTGCGTAGCGCTATTCAGATTGCCAGAAACAGAGTTCGGGAAAAACTTGACGATATTCTGCATAATTCGGCAAACCAGAAATATTTTCAGGAAACACTGATAACCATGCGAGAAGATCGCTATGTTATTCCCGTTAAACAGGAATATAGAATGAATTTCCCGGGATTAGTGCATGACCAGTCTGGCAGTGGGGCAACGCTTTTTATTGAACCAATGGAAATTGTAAATTTAAATAATGACATAAGACGCTATCAATCTGAAGAAAAGGAAGAGATAGAGCGCATTTTAAGACAGCTTTCTGCAAATGTTGGCAGCGAGGCGGATGCCCTGTTGCATTCCCTTGATAAGATAACGGAAATTGATGTCATCTGTGCCAAGGCATATTTGGCTCAGGAACAGCATGCGGTAAGACCACAGCTTGTAGAAAACGGTGGTTTAAAAATTGAAAAGGGACGGCATCCTCTGCTTGATAAAGAAGTAGTAGTGCCGATTGATGTAGAACTTGGCGAAAAATTTAATGTACTTATGATAACAGGTCCCAATACTGGAGGTAAGACTGTAGCTCTAAAGGCAGTTGGATTGTTTGCTATGATGTCCCAAGCAGGACTTTTTATTCCAGCAAACAATGCATATCTTCCAGTTTTCAGAGCAATTTACGCAGATATTGGTGATGAACAGAGTATTGAGCAGAGCCTGAGCACTTTTTCAGGACATATGAATAATTTAATCTCCATTCTTCATGAAGTACAATCTGGAGATTTAGTACTGATTGATGAGATTTGCGCTGGGACAGACCCTAATGAAGGTGCAGCACTAGCCATGGGTATACTGGAACATCTCCATAAAAATTCCGTACTAACCATGGTTACAACCCATTACAGTGAACTGAAGACTTTTGCTTACAGCCATGAGGGTATGGAAAACGCCAGCGTTGAATTTGATTCAGTGACCCTAAGACCTCTTTATAGATTGCTTATGGGAGTGCCGGGTAGCAGTAATGCATTTAGTATTAGCAATCGGTTAGGGTTGGACAGGGGAATTATAGAAGAGGCCAGAAAACTTTTAAATCAGGAGCATTTGCATATGGAAACGATGCTGCAAGAACTAGAAGGTGAAAGACGCCGCTATGAAAGTAGTAGCCGGGAGATTGAAGATCTGAGGAGAGAATATGAGCGGATGCACAATGAGCTGGCATTTTCCAAGCAGGAATTCGAGCGAAAGAAAAACGAAATGTTGCGGCGCGCTAGAGAGCAGGCTGATGATATATACAGACGTAGTCGCAGGGAATCTGAAGCTGTTTTAAAGGAACTGCGTTCCTTGAAAAATAATATTGATGTAAAAAAACTGGAACATGTGGCTGAAGAAGCACGTAAGAAGCTTAGCCGGCAGCTGAGTAGCGGTGAAGAGTTACCGAATGGAGTACTTTTATCTGCGGATACGGCAAAAAAGGGCCTTAAAGTTTTTGTGAAATCATTAGGAAAAAGTGGTATTATTAGCGAAATTGATGACCATGAAGTTACCGTGCAGGCAGGTATTTTAAAAATGAATGTGCCGTTCAATGAGTGCTTGGTGACCAAGATGCAATCTGCAAGTACCGAACTTAAAATTATGAAGAAACATAAAAAAACAAGCGATAGCCTGTATTTTATGAATAAAGCAATCAACGCAAGGCAGGAAGTTGATCTCAGAGGGATGACCTTGGATGAGGCTATTCCTGCTGTTGATAAGGCTATTGATGATGCGTTTTTAAGCGGTATAATGCAGTTACGCCTTATACATGGAAAAGGTACTGGCGCATTAAGAGCTGGCCTCACAGAATATCTCAAAAATAACAGTTTTGTGAAAAATATAAATCTTGCACCTATTGAAGCTGGCGGCAGCGGAGTGACGGTTATAGACCTTTAAGGGAGGAGACGTAATAGAGAGAATTGTGTTATAATAAAAAAGTAAAATAAAAATTGTATAGTTTAAGGGAAATATGAAGGGGGTTTAAAATGACTACAAGTGTTGCAGCTAGTCATGCAAAAGGGAAATTTGCGCAGGATAAAATTTTTGGAGCTAGCGCGGCAGCAGTAGCTGCTGCGTTAAAATACGGTAATGAAAACGTTGTTAATGCCACTATTGGCGCTATTTTAGATGAAGATGAAAAATTGGCCTGTCTGCCAACTGTGGAAAAAGTTTACCGCAGCCTTACGACAGATGATCTTATCCAATATGCACCTATTTCTGGGCTTCCTGACTTCCTTAAAAAAGTTCAGGATGCTACATTTGGAGCGTCACGGCCCGAAGCATATACGGCAGCTGTTGCTACTGCAGGTGGCACCGGCGCCATTCATCATGCTATCTGGAATTATATGGAGGCTGGGGATACGGCTCTTTGTTCTGACTGGTATTGGGGTGCCTATAAAGTTTTATGTACCGATATGGGGCGCAAATTTACCACCTACAAAATGCTTGATGAAAATAACAAGTTTAATCTTACTGCATTGGAAGAGAAGGTGAAGGAGCTGCTGGCTGTACAAGATAATCTTCTCTATTTGCTGAATACGCCTGCCCACAACCCGACAGGATACAGTCTTACGGAGGAGGATATGGATGGCGTTCTCAAAGTTTTGAAGGAGGCTGCGGGAACTGATAAAAATGTAATATTATTTCTAGACGTCGCTTATCTTGACTATGCAGGTGAAAAGGAAAAAGTAAGAACAATATTTAAAAAATTATCTGGATTGCCAGCAAACATTCTAACGATAATCGGTTACAGCATGTCTAAGGGATTCACCTTATACGGGCAGCGTACTGGAGCTATGATAGGCGTTTCTTCAAGTAAGAAAATAATTGAGGAATTTGTAGCTATTAACCAACATTCTAGCCGCGCTACTTGGTCTAATATTAACCGTCCAGCAATGCGGACGCTGGAGATTATTTATAGCGATCCATTGTTGCTTAAGGCAACAGAAGAGGAACGAGAGCATTATTATAAAATGATTAAATCTCGGGCGGATTTATTTACCGAGGAAGCTAAAGCCTGCTCCTTACCGATGTTGCCGTATATGGCAGGATTTTTCTTGTCAATTCCCGCAGATGACTCTGATGCCGTATGCAATAAACTGCATGAGGATAATATTTTCCCTGTACCACTGGCAGCAGGGGTCCGTGTGGCTGTATGTGCCGTGCCACTTAAAAAAATTGGCGGTATGGCTGCAAAAATTAACAAAGCTATGCAGGAAGTGGCAAAATAAACCGTTAACCATAAAGCCGGAACTGTATTAGCTTCCGGCTTTTTTATAATAACCCAAAGGAGGTGTTTTATGCTGTTACTTACATTGCCTGGCGGGAAGCAGCAAGAAGTAAAGGAAGGAAGTATGTTGCTGGAACTTGCTGGAGCTTATGCTACGTATTTCGGATCACCTATAGTTGAAGGTATTTACAACGGAGAAGGATGGGATCTGCAGAGGCCTCTGACTACTGATGGCACCGTGGATTTTGTAGAAATGAACTCGGAAGAGGGGATGCGTATATATGTGCGAACCCTGCTGTTTTTATTTCTTGTAGCGGCTAAACGGTTGTATCCTTTTGTGGATATTGAAGTGCGCAATACCCTTGGCAGCGCTCTTTATTGCATTGATAAAAGCGAAAAAAAGCTAAATGCGGATGATTTAAAGAAAATAGAAGCGGAAATGCATAAAATGGTGCAAAATAAGGAAAAAATAATTTTACGCCGTTTCTCAAAACAGGAAGCCATGAAAAACATGCCAGTAGGCAGTGATGACTGCGTGGAGTTGCTAAAAGCCCTAGATGATAAGGCTATGATTTCAGTCTATTATCTTTGTGAAGCAGAAGGATACTTTTTCGGTCATATGTGTCCTGACGTAGGTTATGTGCCTAATTTCGAATTAATAAAATATGATGATGAAGGCGTTGTCATAAATTATCCTGATACAGGCAACTGGGAAGTACTGCCGCCATTTAAGGATTTACCATGTTTAAATGAAGCTTTTCGCGAGGCAGAGATCTGGGCAGAGATGATTAAATGTAATACAGTAGGCAGACTGAATCAGATTATAGATCTTGGCTATGCTGACAAAATTATTCAGTTGGCGGAAGCGCTTCATGAAAAGAAAGTTGCAGCCATTGCTGATGAAATAGCATCAAAAAAAGATGTGCTGAAGATTATCTTGATTGCAGGTCCTTCTTCTTCAGGGAAGACTTCATTTGCCCAGAGACTCAGTATTCAGCTCGCGGTTAACGGAATTTTTCCTATTCCGATTTCTATGGATGATTATTACTTAAACAGAGCGGATACACCACGTAAGCCAGATGGAAGTTATGATTTTGAAACCGTGGAAGCAATAGATTTAAAATTATTCAATGACCACCTTTTCAGGCTCTTAAAAGGAGAAACGGTAAAGCTTCCTAAATATAATTTTCGCAGTGGCATGAGGGAATATCGAGGACGAGAGATTAAACTGAATGGAGGAAATGTATTGGTTGTGGAAGGTATTCATGGGCTTAACGAGAGATTAACATCAATGATTCCTGCCGCCAATAAAATGAAGATTTACGTAAGTGCACTTACACCCATGTCCTTAGATGAGCATACACGCATTCAGACTACGGATATGCGACTTTTGCGTCGTATTGTCCGCGATTCACAATTCCGTTCCCATGATGCGGCAGGAACACTTGAAATATGGGATGATGTGCGCTACGGGGAAGAACAATATATTTTCCCCTATCAGAATAGTGCCGATGTTGTTTTCAATACTACACTGATATATGAATTTGCCGTGCTGAAAAAGTATGCTCAGCCAAGACTAGAAGCAGTAACTAGGGATAAGGAAAAGGCATATTTCTCAGCTCGTAGGTTGCTGAGGCTTCTAGCCCATGTCAAAGAAATCAGCGACGATGTAATACCGAATAACTCTATTCTGCGTGAATTTATCGGCGGATCCGTATTTAAGGATGCCCTATAAGATTATATAATACATATGGATGGAGGTATCCTGTTCTGGAAACGCGGAAGTTGGATACGATAAAAATAAAAATAGCTGGAATGCGGAGTACTGTATGTGCTGCAACGGTAGAGAGAGCTCTCAGCCAGGTGCCAGGAGTGGATTCGGTGCTTGTCGATATAGAAAAAGAAGAAGCAAGAATACGTTTTACGGACGGTCCAGTGACACAGGAAATTTTATATGAAGCCGTGGCAAGTTGTGGCTTTAAGGTTATACTATCTGATAAAAACGGGCAGGAAATAAGAAATGATGCAGATGTTAACATAAAAAAACGCATTCGCCATATAGGAGGATGTCTTGCAGTACTTATAGTATTGGAACTTGCTTGCTTTATTGGCAACGGCAGAGTATCCATTTCATTTCTCGGGATGATGGCAGTTGCAGAGGTACTTTTTGGGTCCTTGGCCCTATGGCAGGGGTACTTTCTTCTGCGAAGGGGACTTTCTAAGCTTGTGGCAGGAGTACCGTCCATGGATTCTTTAGCGTCTTTGGCCTGCAGTGTGGCTTTTTTTTTCAGTGTTTGGAGAACAGTAAGAATTATACAGGGCTTTGACAGTGTCCGAACTATTTATTTTGCTCCGGCCACAGCTCTACTGCTATTACTTATGGTAGATGAATATTATGCAGTAAGGATTAGTATGCTGGAAGATGATTACGCGTCGAATAAAAATCACACGAGAGATACTTTTGTTTGCAGAATTCTTCTGAGAAACCAAGAATATAAAGTTTCAGGCGAAGATGTTTTTCCAAAAGATCTGGTAATTGCAGAAAGTGGCGAGACCATCGTCGCAGACGGCACAATAATACAGGGACGGGCAGCCATTGATGAAAGTGCCCTTACTGATGTTACTATGCCGGTAAACAAAGGAAAGGGAGATAAGGTTTTTGCAGGCAGCATAATTTTGAGTGGGAAAATAATCTTCCGAGTATCACATGCGGGGGATAAAACATATATAAGACAGTTGGAAAATCTAGCGGAAGATATACCTGAAGAACCGTTGGAGACTATTTTTGCAACGGAAAATCTAGCGATAATATTTTTGCCGGCAGTTTTAAGCTTGTGCGTTATAGTAGCATTAAGCTGGTATTTTTATAGCGGCGACAGCGTCATAAGCTGGAATGTGCTTACCGTACTTTTACTTGCCGCATGTCCTGGGGCCTTAGGGATGAGCATTCTTTCCGCGTTATATAAAGCGATATCTGAGGCGGAGAAAAAAGGAGTTTTATTTAAAAACACAGCAGTCTTGGAGCAGTTGCATAAGGTATCAATGGTGGCGCTTGCTAAAACAGGACTTTTGACAGAAGGAAAAATGAGATTGGAATGTGTTGTTCCAAGGGAAGAAGATATAAAAAATACCGTTATGAAGTTAGCTGCTGTTTTGACCAAAGAAAGTAAGCATCCGCTAGGGGAATCACTAAAAAAGACAGCTTATGGAAAAGATATATTTGAATGTGAGATAAGCGATTATGTCCCTGGCAGCGGCGTGAGTGCTTGGTACAGAGGATCGAAGATTGCCATTGGAGATTATAATTACATAAAAAAGATGTGTGCAATACCCGAAGAATTAAAAAAGCAAGTTAAGGAGTTTGAGAATAAGGGTAGTGCAGTGTTTTATTTATCGGTGGACGGAAAATGGTGCAGTATTTTTGTTCTTTCTGATGTTGTGCGTCCCAGAGTCCTAGATGAGATGGGTAATTCAGTGGGAAATGCTTTACGATTTATAATAATTACGGGCGATGGGAAAAATGCCTCTGTAAATGTCGGCAATATCATTGGAATAAGCCAGGTGGCAGCGGAATTGGCACCTAAGGACAAAGCAGAACTGTTAGGATATTTGCGCAGGAGTGGGGAGTTCACGGCTATGGTTGGAGGAGGTATAAGCGATGCTCCGGCGCTGGCAGCGTCTTGTATTGGCGTTACTACTTTAAAAAGTGCAGAAGCAGCTTCAGCAAGACTTCTGTTGCCTAATAAGGATCTAAAATGGCTGTGGAAGGCAATGAACTTGAGCAGGCAGACGGTGTTGATTATAAAACAGAATTTATTTCTCGCGTTTTTCTTTAATATTTTGTATATAGCGGTAATTATTACTACAGGCGTACTATGGAATGAATCACTTGTAGTACCACTGATACTTACGACTGTCTTCTTGTTAAGTTGGGTTGGAATCTTTCTTAATGTAAGTCGCCTGAGATACAGTATATAGTCTAAAATAAAAAGAAGTACTGCATTTCTTTCTGAAAGTCTTGTTTATAATAC
>JAJQAO010000030.1 GCA_021203775.1 Phascolarctobacterium sp. | reverse complement strand
GGTAAGCTCAAAGGCAGTAAGACGCGCACCCTGCAGCAGAGGACGTGTTTCATCGGCGTAAACCATTTTTAGCTTTCCTGCTTCCCAGGCTGCACGCACAACGCCCAAAGCAGTTCCGTAGCCGCATGTGGCAAGGGATCCGGCGTTGCAGTGGGTTAAAATGACTGCGTCATCCGGCAGTAGTGCTGCTCCATTTTTTCCTATTTTTCTGTTTACAGCAATATCATCATTATATATTTTAACTGCTAGATTTTCGAGAGATTCCAGTATTTCGGGCAGCGGTACAGAATTTTTCGCAAGTTTTGCTGCAAGGCGGTAAACTTTTTCTGCACCCCAGGCCAGGTTTACTGCCGTGGGACGCGCAGAAATTATTTCATCCTTAATCATGGAAAGAGTGCCTGAAAAATCAGGACTTCCAGCCGACTCTTTTGCACCGAGAACCATGGCAAAAGCAGCAGCCGCGCCGATAGCTGGAGCTCCCCTTACTTCAAGTTTTTTTATAGCCTCAATAACACGCCTATAATTTTCACAGCAGATAAAAACCTCATCCTGCGGCAGACGGGTCTGGTCAAGTAAAATAAGCAGTCCCTTCTCCCAGCGCATTGTTTCAAGCATAAAACACTTCCTTACAGTTTAAAGCCGCCGAACTCTTCCATGCAGTTCCGACAGTTGCAGGAGCAGCTGACATGACCGTTATAGGCGATAAAGGCGGAGATAAGTTTTTCCATATTCTTAATGCTGCGGTCCATTTCCTCTATCACTTCGCTGTGGGACAGTGGTGTTTTGGAAATACCGGCAGCCATATTTGTGACAAGCGAACAGTTGGTATAGCACATTTCTGCTTCACGCGCCAGCAGTGATTCAGGTATATTGGTCATGCCAAGGACATCACCGCCTAGTTTGGCAAACATCCTTACTTCTGCCGCACTTTCAAACCGCGGTCCTTCCGTACATACGTAGGTGCCTGTTTCATGAAAGGTAATTCCGCTGTCCTTCAGGCATGCAATAACTTTGGCACGCAGTGTCGGGCAGTAGGGATCTGTAAAATCAACATGGGCCACCCCACGCTCAGGAGTATCATAAAAAGTATTAATACGGCTCTTGGTAAAATCAAGGACCTGATCACATACTACAAAGTGCCCTGCCTTCATGGCAGGATTTATAGAACCGACAGCAGTGGTTGCAAAAATCTCTTCAACTCCCAGACTTTTTAAAGACCAGATATTGGCGCGGTAATTTATTTTATGAGGAGGAGTGCTGTGGCCTACGCCATGGCGGGTTATGAAAACAACCATATTTCCAGACATTTCACCTATATTGCAGAGAGCTGGTCCGTAAGGTGTCTGTACGACCTCGCTTTTAAAGCTGCTTAAACTTTCCGGGCTGTAGACTCCGGTTCCTCCGATAATAGCAATTTTGCGCATTTTAAATTTCCTCCTTGCTGAAATTTATTTTATCTATGATTGTAATAAGATCACAGATATTGTCTATTATAAAATCTGGCTGACCATCTTCAAGGATATCCTGCCAGACAAAAGACGTGTAGGTTACTGCAGCAGTAAGTGCGCCTGCAGCACGCCCGCTCTGAAGGTCAAAGGGGCTGTCGCCTACGCAGATGCATTCTTCAGGCTTAAGCCCCAAAAGTTCACATGCCTTCAGCATGGGCTCTGGGTGGGGCTTGCTGCGCGCGGTATCTTCACTGCTGACGACGACGGAAACATAAGGGTCGAGGCCGCAGCATTTCAGTCCCCTGCGGGTCATGGCATTTTTCTTTGAGGTAACGACAGCCAGTTTAAGTCCCTGCTTATGGAAATTTTCCAGCGCATCCCTGGTGCCTGGAATCTCTTTTATCATACGGTCATGGTTTGTTAAGTTATATTCCCTGTAAACGGCACACATCTCTTCCGCTTTTGCAGGGGTCGGGGCATATCTTGCCATTGCTTCTGCCAGGGGAAGACCGAAAGTCTTTATGATTTCTCTTTCAGGTATTTCTCTATTCAGACAATGTTTAAAAGTATGCCGGAAAGTTGCTAGAATAAGATCAATAGTATTGGCCAATGTTCCGTCAAAATCAAATAAAAGGCCTTTTATCTCCATGCATATCCTTCTTATAAGTTATTTATAATTATAATAACATAAATTACTACTGATTTAAAGAAATATGCGGTTGTCTGGCCTATTAAAATACGCTGCAGGTATCTGCCTGCAGCGTATAAAAATTTATTATTGTATCCTCTTTGTAAAGGCAACCTGTTTAGGTCCCACCTCTGCATTATTTTCCGGAATAAGAACATCATCAAAGCTGATGCCGCGGGTATGAACGGTATGATTCCATTCGTGATCGTGCCTATGCAGAAAACCAAGGAAAGTAATGGGTATCCAGCTGTAGATGAAAATCGGGTACAGCAGTAGATAGCACCATGATTTAAAGGATGCCTTAATCTTATATAAAACAATTACCGGGAAAACATATTGCCCGAAACCTATAAGGGTCCACACTTCTATTGGCAGTATACGGTAGATGATATTGTCATAAAAAGGCACGAAGATGTAAATATAGTTGCACAGGACAAACAGGGTCGAAATCATCAGAAAATAAGGCTGGATCAGATAGATGATGCAGTCAAGAACTACAATATCCCGTTCCCTGATAGCTTTTTTAAGCATCGGCATAAGATACCTGCCGGAAACATCAAAACGGCCCTGAGCCCAACGTTTGCGCTGATCCCAGGCTGCCTTGAATGTCAGGGGTTTTTCATCGTAGACAATGGCATCATGGGCCCATGTGGTCTTGATGTTTTCCATCATGGCCTTCATGGAAAATTCCATATCTTCCGTCAGACAGGTAGCACCCCATCCGTAACGCTTGAGGATAGCTGAATCTATGCACATACCCGTACCGCCCAGACAGCAGCAGAGTCCAAGATTGTATTTGGCCAGATGCCAGATGTGGTTTACTACCCAGAAGGAAATGGAAAAAACCCCGGCAACCCATGTATCATTTGGATTTTTTGAATCAAGATATCCCTGTATGAGCCGTTCGCCGTTGCAAAGCCTGCTGTTCATTTCCTTTAGGAAATTGGGATGGACCAGATTGTCGGCATCAAAGACGCAGACTGCATCATACTGCCTTTCCATTTTGAAAAGGCGCTCGAAAATCCACTCCATTGCATATCCCTTGCCCCTTCCCGTCTCACTGAAGCGTTCATGGACAATGGCACCTGCCTCGCGGGCAAGTTCTGCCGTGTTATCACTGCAATTGTCGGCAACTACGAAAATATCATAGAGCTCTTTGGGATAATTCAGCCTGCACAGATTGTCTATGAGCTGGGCGATAACTTTTTCCTCATTGTGCGCACAGACAATCAGGGCAAATGTTTTACATTCATTATAAATTTTAACTTCTTTTTTCTTGCCGAAAAGTCCGAACCAGGAAATAAAGAAGTAATATATGGTGAAGAATATGACCAGCAGCTGCAGTGGTATCATAATAACATCAAAATACGCGGTCATTTAAAATCTCCTTTGCCAGTGAAGACGGAGTTAAACTCATTTTTGCATGAAAAGTGCATAAAAATGGTTGAGAACGCCGGCAACGGTATAGGTCAGCATAACTGTAAAAGGCCATGCTGAAGGACGTCCGTAGAGCATATATATGCCTAAGAGAAGCGCTGCAATTACGGGCGGAATAAACATAGGGTTACCTTTTCCCTTAAAGTCAGGGAATTTGATATTACTGTACATGATGGCGGCAATAATAAGAGTCGTTATAGCTGTCATGAAAGAGGAAAAACTATAGCCGGACAATACATATGTAGCAAGGAAACAGGCCCCTGCAGGTATGGGCATACCCTGAAAATATCCCTTTACTTCAGCGGAATTTACATTGAAACGGGCAAGGCGCATTGCACCACCAGCAGTAAAAAGTGCCGCAATAATCATGCCGGGGGTCCCAAGATCAGACATAGCGTACTGATAAATCATTATGGCAGGTGCAACGCCAAAAGAACCAAGGTCACACAGCGAATCGAGTTCCTTGCCGAATTCCCCGCTGACGCCAAGAAGCCTTGCTATCCTGCCGTCCATTGAATCAGCGACTACGGCCAGAATGATTAAGAGAGCAGCATAAAAGAAATTCTTTTCAACAGTCATAAAGATAGATAAAACGCCGAAGACCAGACTTAAGACACTAACGCTATTAGGAGCTATCCGCCGAGTATTCACTGCTGTTTCACCCTCCCCATTACGGTGATGCCGCCTATGACAGTATCGCCTTTACGGACGGTTATTTCAACATTTTTAGGAACAACAAGTTCAGTACTGGATCCAAACTTAATCATACCGTAACATTCGCCCTGCTTCAGTTTATGCCCGAGGGTAACCCAGGAAACAATACGGCGGGCCAAAATACCTGCTACCTGAATAACCAGTACGCGCAACCTGCCGTTGTCAAGGCCGATTGCATGCCGCTCGTTTTCAAAGGAAGCTTCCTTTTCATAAGCCGGTACAAATTGTCCGCAGGTATACTGTTGATATTTTATTTCTCCGTCTATGGGACTGCGGTTGACATGGACACTGAAAACGGAAAGGAATACAGTAACTTTGGTAGCGGACTCATTCAAATATTCGTCATCAAAGAAATCCTCTATCTCCATAACCTTGCCGTCGGCAGGCGAATATAAAAGATCTGGATCATACGGCATGCTGCGCGACGGATTACGGAAGAAATACGTAAAAAACATTGCAATAACGGCTGGAACTACGGCCCATGTTGCACCGAAAAACCAGTATACGGCAGCAGTAACACAAACTGCCCCTATTATAAAAGGATATCCGTCTTTTACGATTCTCATAAATTACCTCCACCGCCCTAATGGACAGATGTGCAGAAAATAAAAATAATGTGAAGGAAATTAGATCCCATCACATTATTATAATACACTATGTTTTTTTTGTCTATTTAGCCTTCCAGAGCACTTTTAGCACAAATTCAGGCAAAGCCAGCATTCTAACCCATCTTTTGGGCTGTTTGTATAACCTAAAAGCCCACTCCAGCGATGCATCCTGCATCCATTTTGGGGCTCTTTCCATTTTACCAGCAAAAACGTCAAAGCTGCCGCCGATTCCCATCAAAATTTTGGGCTTGAGTTCCATAAGATGGGCAGCCAGCCATTTCTCCTGTTTCGGTGCTCCTAATGCAGCAAAGAGTATGTCGGCACCGGAACTGTTAATTTCATTTATGATGGCGCCACTTTCCTCATCATCAAAAAAACCGTTTTTGAAACCGGAGATTATAACGCCGGGATAAAGTGTCGTTGCCTTATTTCCTGCCATTTCGGCAACTCCTGGGGCACCGCCGAAAAAGTATGATTTATATCCTTTTTTTGCGGAAAGTTTCAGTAGATTGTTAAACAGGTCAAAACCGGTCACCCGTTCAGGTATATCATAGCCCAAATGACGGCCTGCCCAAACAGCACCAGCTCCGTCAGGCAGGATAAGGCCGGCATTGCGAAGGATAATATCTTTATATTCCATATCTTTTTGGCACATCATGATAATTTCGGCATTTGCCGTCACCACAAATACCTTACGGTCTGAAGTCAGACATTCGTCAAGCGCAGCAACGGTTTCCGCCATGGTAAGGGGATGGACCGGTACGTCTAAAATTTTTACGGGAGCTTTTATATGCATGATATACCTCTTTCACTGCGCGCGAATATTAAACTGGCACTATACCTTTTAAATTTCATATTTTCTTCAAATCAGCTGGTACATTTAAAAACTGTATTTCAGGATTGCGCTCTAAAAGCCAGTTAAGAGACCATTCGTTATTCACAAGGATGACGGGACTGCCTTCTTTATCATAGACAAGCATGCCGCTGTCAAGACCTTTAATATTATCAATTGCTTTCTGATTGCCAGAATATATCCAGCGGGCTACGGAAAAAGGCAGCTGATTCATAAGCAGTTCCGCCCCGTATTCGTTAAGCAGCCTGTATTCTAATACTTCCAGCTGCAACACGCCTACCACGCCTACGACATAACTCTCAAGACCGGTCCCTTTCTGTTCGAAAATCTGTATGGCACCTTCCTGGGACAATTGTTTTATACCTTTTTCAAACTGTTTGCGCTTGAGGGAATTTTTCGGTTGGACCCTTGCAAAAATTTCAGGTGGAAATACAGGCATATCCTCAAACTGTAGCTTAAGATTATTATCACTTAAGGAATCACCTATACCGAAAATGCCTGGATCGAAAATACCTATTATATCTCCTGGGTACGCTTCTTCCACTATTGTCCTTTCCTGGGCCAGGAATTGTTGGGGCTGTGTCAGTTTAACGATTTTATCGGATTGTTTGTGATAGACGCTCATTCCTTTTTCAAATGTCCCAGAGCAGATGCGCATGAAGGCTATCCTGTCCCTGTGCGCTGGATTCATATTGGCCTGGATTTTAAAGACAAAGGCCGAAAAATTTTCATTATCGGGTTCAATGACATCTCCATCCTGCAGTGCGCGCGGCTGCGGTGCAGGGGAAAGTTCCAGGAATTTTTCGAGGAAGCTTTTTACGCCGAAATTGGTCATGGCACTGCCGAAGAACATGGGAGTCAGTTGTCCGTTTCTTACTTTTTCCATGTCAAAATCATCACCTGCAAGATCAAGAAGTTCGATATCATTGCAGAGATTTTTATAGGTTTCTTCATCCAACATTTCTCTTATTTTTGGATCGTTCAGGGTACCCGTCGTGGACTTAAGCTGTTTTGCACCGTGGCTGGTATCATCTTCAAAAAGTTCTACAGTATTTTTAAAACGGTTATATACACCTTTATAATGTCCGTCTATGCCTATGGGCCAGTTTACTGGATAGGCACGGATATTTAAGATTTTTTCAATTTCATCCATTAAATCAAAAGGATTCCGCCCATAACGGTCAAGTTTATTGACAAAGGTAAACACTGGCAGTTGGCGTCTATGGCATACCCAGAAGAGTTTTTTCGTCTGCGGTTCTATTCCTTTTGCGGCGTCAATGAGCATGACTGCGCTGTCAGCTGCCATAAGCGTTCTGTAAGTATCTTCGGAAAAGTCCTGATGGCCAGGGGTATCAAGAATATTAACCCTATAGCCGCCATAATCAAATTGGAGTACGGAAGACGTCACGGAAATCCCGCGCTGCTTTTCAATTTCCATCCAGTCCGACACTGCATGCCGTGTAGTTTTTCTTGCCTTTACTGAACCGGCAAGATGTATGGCTCCTCCGTATAAAAGGAGCTTTTCTGTTAAAGTTGTCTTGCCGGCATCAGGGTGTGAAATAATGGCGAAAGTACGCCTTTTTTTTATTTTTTCAAGTAACTTCCGCATGGCCTCTCCTGCTTAATCAAGTTTATTCTGTGTTTCGTATATTTTATAGGCACTTATAATCTGTTCCCTGATATAATCTGGAACAGGGCGTTCCGTTTCCATTTCTCCGCGGGGATTGAAGCGGAATGCAATATTTTCAAACTTTTCTCCGCCTATGGTTTCGCAGGTAAAAGTAGTACGCATGAATTCATCGTTAAAGAAACATTTCTTCAGGCAGTTTGCCTTCCTTTTCTTATCCCAGACCGCATAAAATTCGTAGAGTTTGCGCTGGGCCTCAGGCGGGATATCCTCCCCCGTTACGACGCTTTCTGTTTCATCTATGGGAGTGCAGTCCATATTTTCATAGATGCTGCCGTCCTCAAGTTCAATGGTAACAGTGAGCACATAGTCTGCTTCCTTATAGAAAGCGTTTTTTATCTGCCATTTCTTCTGCCAGGCCTCAATGCAGTCAGGGCAGATGAAGTCAGTGTCACCCAAGCTCTTTTCGAGATAATTGTCGCGATAATGCAGTTTCCCTTCCGCAGTAAACTGCCTTCCACATTCACTACAGACTAGTTGTAAGGAACGGATCATGATTCTTCCTCCGATTTCTTAATAAAAAAACCTTTACGGTTCTCCCGTAAAGGCAAAAGATCCGAAATGGTCGGAGCGGCGGGAGTTGAACCCACGACCTCTTCCACCCCAAGGAAGCGCGCTACCAAACTGCGCTACGCCCCGAATCACAAAACACATTATACAAATAATATGGGGTATTGTCAATGTTATTTAGCGGGAGCCTATATTCTTTTAACTCCTTCGGCATCCAGATCAAGGATGTGATAAGTGCATGGTTCATTATGGCTTGCAAAGGCCTGCTGCATTGCAAGGGCAATTGCTTTATGGTCACTGTCAATTGGCGCATATGCCATAACAGTGGAACCCGAGCCGCTGATGATGGCATTATATGCACCAGCCATTCTCGCTGCCGCAAAAACATCAGTGAGCCCTGGAATAAGATGGGCCCTGTAGGGCTGATGGAGTTTATCCTCCAGTGCATCAGGCAGAAATTCGTACCGTCCCGTTAATAAGGCGCTTACCAGCATGGCAGTACGTGATGCGTTGAATACAGCATCCTTATGGGGCACGGTTGCAGAAATTGCTTGGCGCGCTAAGGATGTGGATAGTCTCCTTTCAGGAACAACGGCAATGAATTTTAATGGTTTAGCGGGCATAAGGCGTACTGTATGGGCATTTTCCTCCCCGTCCGTAAAACTTACCGTAAATCCGCCATAAAGAGCAGGAGCAACGTTGTCAGGGTGTCCTTCAATTTCCGCAGCAAAATTTAATAGATCTTCATCAGAGAATTTTCCGTCGCATAAAGCATTGGCGGCGTAGACACCTGCCACAATGGCGCTGGAACTGCTGCCTAAACCGCGGGATAAGGGAATCCTGTTATGCATGGTAAGTTTAAGACCGATGCGTCTTCCTTCTGCTGCAAGATTCCAGACCTTAAAAAATGCCGCAAAGGCAAGGTTGCGTCCTGAAGGCTTTAAAAAATCCGCGCCTTCTCCCGTAACTTCCAGCTGGAATCCCCTATTTTCCGTTATTTCATAGGAAAAATCATTGTACAGACTGCAGGCCAGACCCAAGGTGTCAAAACCGGGACCGCAGTTGGCGGACGTGGCCGGAACCCGCAGGGAAATTTTTTTCATAGTATTCACCTGTTACAAGTTTTTATCTTCTACGCGGATAACGCTGCAGATTTTATCAACAACCGGCAGGGCACTGAGCGTCTGTACGGCCATCTGCAGATCAAACTCTGAAACATTGTGAGTGATGACAACTATTTCAGCGCCGCTTGCCACTCTGTTTTTCTGGATTACGTTGCGCAGGCTTACATTATTGGCACCAAAAGCGGCAGCAATGGCAGCCAGCACGCCGGGTTTATCCATAACATTCATGCGGATATAACATGGTGAAGACATGTTCTCAATGGAACAGAGATGTTTTTTCTCAAAACAGGTGCAGTTAATGCGGCCCGTTTCACCGTGCAGCATATTGCGGGCCACATCTATGATATCTCCGCATACTGCACTTGCGGTAGGCATCCTTCCTGCTCCTAGTCCCATAAACATTGCTTCGCCAACAGCATCACCCGTGACGAAAATGGCGTTGTAGACATCATTAACGCTTGCCAAGGGATGGGTTAAAGGAAGCATTACCGGATGAACACAGACGCTTATTCCGTGTTCCCCCATATTTTTGGCAATGGCCAGTAGCTTAATGGTATATCCCAGATCCTCTGCGTGTTTGATATCACTTAAGGCAATATTTTCGATACCTTCAATCTTTACGTCCTCAAGACTTATACGGGTATTAAAAGCTATGGAAGCGAGAATTACCAGTTTGCGTGCCGCGTCAAGTCCGCCGACGTCAGCAGTAGGATCAGATTCAGCATAGCCCTTTTCCTGAGCTTCCTTTAAAACATCAGCGTAATCAAGATACTCCTTTGACATTTTCGTCAGCATGTAATTAGTCGTACCATTTACGATGCCCATGACAGAAGTAATCTTATTGGCCGCAAGGCACGTTTTTAAGGGCTGGATAATGGGAATACCGCCGCCGACGCTGCCTTCAAACATAAAATCGCATTTATGCTCTTCCGCAAGTGGAAATAGTTCCATCCCATATTTTGCTATAACATCCTTGTTTGCAGTAACGACGCTTTTTCCCTGTCTGAAAGCCTCGGCGATAAATTCCACTGCAGGGTGTTCCCTGCCCAAAAGTTCAACGACAATGTCAATTTCAGGATCGTTAAGTATATCAGAAGATTCAGTCGTGTAAATGTAGTTATCACCATACTGCTTCCGCAGATTTTCCGCCTCACGCGCAAACACTTTAGTAATCCGTATTGGCACGCCAACCTTTTTTTCAATATCGGCGGCATTTTTTGCAAGAACCTGCAGGACACCACCGCCGACGGTGCCTGCACCCATAAGTCCGACATTAATAAATTCTTTCATAACTATTCTCCTTCTAAACCTGCCCCAATACTTCCAGGCGTTTTACTCCGTCAATAAGGCGCAATTTATCAAGCAGTGCTTCCAGGTCAACAGTCAGGTTTTTCGTTTCGATGGAAATTGTGGTATTGGCCACTCCCTGCAGGGGAATACCCTGGTTAATGGTCATAATGCTGCCGGAATCTTCGGCAACGGTATTCAGAACCCTGGACAGTACTCCTGATTTATGCTCTAACAGCAGGGACAGGGTGATGATTTTTTCCCTGCTTGCTTCATAAAAAGGAAAAACATAATCCTTATATTTATAATAAGCACTGCGGCTCAATCCCATCTTTTCAACAGCTTCATTAATGGTTTTGATTTCTCCCTTTTTTAGGATTTCCTTTACTTTGATGGTTTTTTTAATAGCTTCCGGAAGAATCTCTTCACGGACCAGGTAAAACGTGGATTTTTCAGACATTCTGTGCCCTCCTTTTATAATGCCCTTTCGTGACTGATTTATATTATACATTGTTCACTTGAAAAACACAAATGATTTTTCAGTGAAAATTTTATAAAAAAACAGGCCCGAAAAATCGTGCTTTCAGCCTGTTTTGCAATTTGAGGTTATAATTCACTTTTTCTGCAAATCTTTTACACTTCCGGGACTGATTTTATTCTCCGTTCCGCTAAGAAGCCGCAGAATATTATCCTTATGCCGTATTATGACGAAGATGCCGGCAAATGTCCCGAAGATTACATAAGGCCCCGGGTAGTTGAAATACCAAGCAAGGATGGGTGTTACGGCTGCAGCCGTAACGGAACCTAGGGATACATACCGTGTAAGGATTACCAGGACAAGCCAAATGATAAGATCTGCTGCGGATACCTTAGGCATCAGGAAAAGCAGAAGGCCGAGTCCTGTGGCCACACCTTTTCCTCCCTTAAAATTCAGGAACAGGGAATAATTATGGCCCAGGAGTGCACCTATGGCTGCGATAAGGTTTGCCGCTGCGTCATGGAACATAAAGTTTATGATGGCAACGGCAACAATGCCTTTCAGCATATCGGCAAGCAATACCAGGGCTGCCGCTCCTATGCCTACCGTACGAAAGACATTGGTTGTACCGATATTTTTACTGCCGTATTTACGGATATCTATATTATAGAGTGTTTTGACGATCCAGAGTCCGCTTGGTATGGAACCACACAGATATCCCAGGATAAATTCGGCAACAATGGAAAACATCCCAGTCATCGGCAACTCCTCTATTCATCTTCATTTTTGCTGCGGACAATCATCTGGATGGGCGTTCCTTCAAAGCCAAAAGATTCACGCAATTTGTTTTCCAGATAACGCTCGTAGGAAAAATGCATAATTTCCGGTTCATTTACAAATATTACGAAAGTAGGCGGTTTTATTTTAACTTGAGTGGAATAAAGGATCTTAAGACGTTTGCCCTTTTCCGTTGGCGCAGGATTCATGGCAACGGCATCCCCAATTACCTGATTCAGGACACTGGTTGAAATGCGCATGGCGTTCTGTTCCGCTACGTAAATAATAACTTCAGGCAAACGGTTTATGCGCTGCTTGGTAACGGCAGAAACAAAGACTACTGGAGCATACTGAAGAAAGACCAGTTCTCTGCGCAGTTTCTCAGTATACCTTAAGGTAGATGTATTGTCCTTTTCATAGAGATCCCATTTATTAACGACTAGCACTATGCCTTTTCCTGCTTCATGGGCATAGCCGACAATTTTCTTATCCTGTTCCGTAATACCGTCTACGGCATCAAAAACCATAAGCACAACGTCACTGCGGTCAACGGCGCGCAGGGAACGCATGATACTGTATTTTTCAATTGGTTCGTTGACGCGGGATTTGCGGCGCATCCCGGCAGTATCTATAAAGAGAAATTTTTGACCATTCCGTACCGCCGGGGTATCGATAGCGTCACGGGTTGTACCGGCCACTTCGCTTACTATGGAACGCTCCTCCCCTACCAGGGAGTTGAAAATTGAGGATTTGCCGACGTTGGGACGCCCTATCAGGGCAACCTTTATCTCCTCATCGTCTTCAAATTCGCCAGTACTATATGAAGACGGGAATTTTGCAACTACAGCATCAAGAAGATCACCGAGTCCCAGACGGTTGGCAGCTGAAACTGGCAGTGGTTCCCCGATGCCAAGATTATAAAATTCATAAATAGTCATGTCCTGTTTTGGTGAATCAGCCTTATTAATGGCAAGAACAATGGGTTTTTTGGATTGGCGCAGCATTTTTGCGACATCAGCATCTTCTGATGTTATGCCGCTGCGCGCATCACATACGAACAGTATTACATCTGCCTCTGCAATTGCAATTTGGGCCTGCTGAAGTATTGATACGGCAATGGCATCTGCATTCATTATTTCAATACCACCCGTATCAACCAGCATGAATTCATTATCCAT
Organism: Phascolarctobacterium sp.; assembly: GCA_021203775.1. Taxonomy (GTDB): domain Bacteria; phylum Bacillota; class Negativicutes; order Acidaminococcales; family Acidaminococcaceae; genus JAJQAO01. Next base: position 1,427 of record JAJQAO010000030.1, on the reverse strand, counting down.
CCATTCGGTGGTCGTATATATCCTGTCCCTGGTAACCCCTGGAGTATCTTCCACAATGGATATTCTGCTGTTGGCAAGAACATTGAACAAAGTGGACTTGCCAACATTTGGCCTTCCCACTATGGCAACTATAGGTTTTCCCATTATTTTCTCCCCTCAGTGGTCAATACCGTTGCGGGACATTATTCCTTTATGGAAATAGTGTTTTACTTCCTGCATGTCGGTGACCAGATCCGCGATTTTTATAATTTCCTTTGGGGCATTGCGGCCCGTAAGGATAATTTCCCCGTTATTTTTATGTTTGGCGAGAAATTCTCCTGCTTCATCAGCAGGCAGAAGTCCAGCACTGAGGACGATATTAATTTCGTCGAGGATGATGATATCAGCTTCACGGTTGATAATTGCTTTTTTAGCTTTTTCCCAACCTTCACGGCACATTTTGAGATCTACCGGATCAGGACTTTTAAAATTAACAAAGACATCCCTGCCTACCTGTTTTAAGGTAAATCCAGGAAGAAATCCAGCAGCATATGCTTTAGCTTCTCCATATTCTGGATCATCCTTCAGGAAGGAAAACATTAAGGTCTTCATCCCGTAACCGCTTCCCCTTAAGGCAACACCTAAGGCGGCTGTGGTCTTTCCTTTTCCCGTGCCAGTATATACATGGAGCATCTCTATTCCTCCCCGGAAACAGTCAGAAGATTCAGAAGTTCCCCTGCAGTTCTTGCAATTTCAACTTTCCCGTGATAGCATTTTCTGAAATCATCAAGGGACATATCATCAAGGAAAAGACTGTCATTATTTAAAACCATGCCCGGTAATACCAGCCTCAGGTCCCCAGGAACTGATGACAGAATGTCGCTGCCTGTAAGAAGCCCCGTGACATTTACTCCGCCGCCAAAGAATTTATTTGGAACAGGCATAAAACTGTGGCGGCAGTGGCAGGTTTTATTAAATGATTCCATGAGAGGGATAAGGACCCTTGCAGCGCATTCACCTACGGGAATGACGGTTTCTTCAGCAGATTTAGCACGGCGGATTTTTTTCAGCGTGCTGCTCCAGTCATCCAGAAAGACCCGTGTGAGGCCAATACCGTTTTCCAGTTGGGGAAATCCGTCATACGAAAGTGTCTTTGGTATTTCCCTCTCTGCCAGAAGATAGAATTCATCGGCCAGATAAACGAAACTTCTCCTCGTTTCCCTCCGGCACTTTTTCTGCCAGTCGGCAACTGTATCCACAATATCTTCGGCCTCTTTTTTTGTAAAGGGCCGCAGTCGGCAGAGGTGACTGCGGTTTTTCGTAAGGCCAACTGGTACAACCGCCATTGTAAGAATTCCGGGAACCAGTGCGTATAAATCCGTAAAAGTCTTTTCTAGAATGGCACCATCGTTATATCCAGGGCAGCAGACTATTTGGGTATGTATTCC
>JAJQAO010000007.1 GCA_021203775.1 Phascolarctobacterium sp. | reverse complement strand
GCTGTTTTTCCCTCATCAGTAATTATCAGGCTATTGGCAAAAGCGAGCATATTTTTAATAAAAGCGTCAGTGAAAAAGTACAGCTTTTGAGCATAAAAATAGAAAAGGCCCGTACTCCCGAGGAGCTGTATGGTGCTGTAACTGGATTTTATAGAGATTACGGCGTGGGCAAACTCGGCATGAATAAAGCTTTCCGTCTGAGTCATGATGAAGGGCAGGAACTGCTGATACCAATAACTTCAACGGAAAATGTTTCTCTTGATGACCTTGTGGGATATGAATCACAAAAGGCAAGACTCGTGCAGAATACGGAAGCTTTTGTAGCGGGGCGTAAAGCCAATAATTTATTGCTTTACGGCGATGCCGGCACCGGTAAATCTACCAGTATTAAAGCCGTTTTAAATAAATACTATGGTGATGGGCTGCGCATGATTGAACTTTATAAGCATGAAGTTCAGAATTTATCAAAAATAATTGATGAAATAAAAACCAGAAATTACCGTTTCATTATCTATATGGATGATTTATCCTTTGAAGAATTTGAGGTTGAATATAAATATTTGAAGGCTGTTATTGAGGGAGGGCTCGAAGCGAAACCTGATAACGTCCTTATTTACGCCACATCCAACAGAAGACATTTAATCAGAGAAACTTGGAGCGACCGGTCCGATATATCTCAGGATGAAGTGCACCGCTCTGATACAATGCAGGAGAAACTTTCGCTGGCAGCACGTTTTGGCGAAGCCATCGGTTATTATAAGCCTTCTCAGGAAGAATATCTAAATATTGTCATTACCTTGGCAAGGCGGCATCCTGAAATCACCCTTGCGGATGATGAGCTGAAAGCAGAAGCCGTTAAATGGGAAATGAACCACAGCGGAGTTTCCGGGCGTACTGCCCAACAGTTTGTCAATCACTTACTGAGCTGCACACCCGAGAAAAAATAAACCCGCAGCAGATTGCGGGTTTGTAAGACTTATATCATGGAGCGGTTGTGTCAAAGAAAGATAATTATTCTTGATTTGAAGCAGCCGTTTTATTTTATGGCAATATTTATTCTTGACTTGGCGGAGTTTTCGCATTTTCGGCATTCTCTTGCTGCAGGGGGGTTTCAAAGTAGACACTTGTGCTTGGGAAGGCGCAGTGGACGCCCGCTTCTTCCATAACCTGCATCAGTGCAAGATTGATTTTTTCCGTAATTTTTAAATACTCTATCTGGATACCTGTCTTTATGTAGCAGATAATGCGGACGTTTAAACTGCAGTCACCATAGGCAACGAAATTTACGCTGAGGTCATTTTCGTAGACATCGTCTTCCATTGAAAGCAGGCGTTCTCTTGCCAGTTGAATGAAAGTTTCCATCTGTTCATAAGTGGTTCCATAAGTCAGGCCGATAATAAAATCTATTCGGCGTTTTTCACGTCGGGTGAAATTAACGATAGGAGTATTGGACAACAGAGAGTTTGGAACGTAAACGAGTTCCTGGGGAAAGGTGCGGATACATGTACTGCGGAAACTGATTTTTTCCACAGTACCTTCGATGTTATCCGCCAAAATCCAGTCACCTATGGCAAATGGCTTTTCCAAAATGATAATAAAGCTGCCGAAAACATTAGCCAGAGCATCTTTAGCCGCAAAGGCTATAGCTAAAGAACCAATGCCGAGAGAAGCGATGAAAGCGCTCATATCGTAATTCCATTCTTTGGCTATAGTAAAAAAACCCAGTATAATAATCAGAAAATGAAGAACGGTGGAAAAAATATTGGACAGGGCATCATTTGCGTGGATACCTGCCCGTGAGAGCAAATCCATAAATAGCCCATGGGTAGCGCTGCAGACGTTGTAGCAGCCCAGGAAGAAACACAATACTATAACGCTGCGCAGAATATGCTCAATTAACGGCAGATGGGGTACGATGTTGACAGGTGATACATGAAGGGATAAATAAATACCTGTAACGAAAAGGACAATATTGATGGGCTGTTCAAATGCCTCCAGAAGTTCCTTGAAATAAGTGAATGATGTGCGGGTAGTCAGGTGGTGCAGCAGGGACAGCAGAAATTTCCTATAAAAAAAACGTATCAGGAGAAAAAACAGCAGTGTTGCAATTGCCTTATACCAGGGGGATATAATTGCAATAATGGAATCCATATAAAAGCCTCCGATGCTTAGATGCAAGTCATTGGTAATACACTTATAAACTATATTTTAACATTTATAAGTAGTTAAAACAAGGAAATTACATATTTTTTGCTTTTATGGTGATTCAAATCTTGATAATAATTTATGTGATATAATAGTATAGAAATTTTACCAAGGAGACTTTCTGCATGGAACACGTTCTGCAATGGGTTGTTGCGGGCATTATAATAATAGGCGGTCCGCTTCTGACCATTTTTGATTTGCCGGGCAATACGTTAATGATGCTGTCGAGCGTTGGGTTTGCCGTTTATGATGGGACACGATATTTTAATTGGCATCTTATGCTGGCCATGTTTATAATTTATGTTCTTGGTGAATGCTGGGAATTCTTCATTTCCTTTTTTGGCATAAAGCGAAGCGACATCCCCTGGTCTGTGGTCATATTGATAGGTATCGGAGGAATTATCGGGACTATTGCAGGAACAGGATTCTTCCCAATTCTTGGATCTTTCATCGGCGGTGTTATCGGCGCATTTGCCGTGGCTTTTATCTATGAATATGCACGCAGCGGCCAGAAGGAGAACGCTTTTGAACTTGCTTTTCGGGCAGCAAGGACAAGATTTCTGGCCTTAATAGGAAAGCTGGCGGCAGGATTTGCACTGGCTGTACTGCTGGTTAAACAGGTTTTCTTTATATAGGCTTTTTTAAGGACTAAATTGAGGATAGGAAGGTGTTATTTATGGAATTTACTTTTGCACATAATAATTTTAATGTTCTAGATTTGGAAAAAAGCCTGAAATTTTATGCTGAAGCCTTGGGCTTGAGAGAAGACAGTCGCCATGAAGCGGCAGATGGCAGTTTTATACTTTCCTACCTCACTGATGGGAAAACGCCGCATCTTTTGGAGCTTACCTGGCTTAGAGATCGCAAAGAGACCTATAATCTTGGGGAGAACGAGTTCCATCTGGCTTTTGCGGTGGACGATTTTGCTGCTGCCCATGAAAAACACAGTAAAATGGGCTGCATAGTTTATGAAAATCCTGCCATGGGTATCTATTTTATTGCCGATCCCGACAATTACTGGCTTGAGATTATTCCAGGGAAATAAGAGGTGCTTGTAATGACTGATCTGAAAAAATATACGGTTGCTGCCAGCGGTAAGATGCGTCAGGTGGCATATGATAAACTGAATAATGCCGTTAATCTTCTGGCATGGCAGCAGAGCGGGCAGGTGCCGCAGAAGCAGTTTGATGAGTGGCTTTCAAAGGCTGATGCTTTATATTCTGCTGCGAATATTAAAATTGATGAAAATATGCTTAATAAAGCTCCGAGACTAAAAGTTATTGCACAGGCTGCCGTAGGTTATGATAATATTGACGTTGCGGCCTGTACTGCACGAGGAATAGCTGTAGGGCATACGCCAGGCGTGCTTGATGATGCAGTTGCTGATTTGGCATATGGGCTGATAATTGACAGTGCCCGTCATCTGGTGAGAGGAAGCAGGCATGTGCGCAGCGGCAGATGGGGAGAGCGTAAAGGACTAGGGCTTAGCTGCGACCTTGCCCGAAAAACTTTGGGAATTATAGGAATGGGCAATATTGGCAGTGCCCTTATTCCAAGAGCCAAAGCGAGCAAGATGAAGATTATTTATCACAACCGCCACCAGCGTACTGATGATAGCAAGTTGGGAGCGGAATACGTAAGCTTTGAAATTTTACTGGAGCAGGCAGATTTTATTGTCATTACGGCAACCCTTAATCCTTCTACTAAAGGAATGTTTGACAGTAAAGCCTTTAAAAGGATGAAGAAAACTGCATCTCTCATCAATATAGCCCGGGGAGCTATTGTTGATAGTGAAGCTTTGTATAATGCACTTGTGACAGGTGAAATAGCCTATGCGGCATTGGATGTTACTGATCCGGAGCCTTTGCCTGGGGACCATAAACTGCTTACTCTGGACAATATTACGGTAACGCCGCATATGGCCTCGGCAACTGTGGAAACAAGGGATGCCATGGCTCTTTTGACAGTGAATAATATCCTGGCTGGACTTGAGGATCTGCCGTTGCCTGCCCAGGTACCTGATCAATGGGTAGATGCGTGAAATAATTGATATCAATGAACTGGAATTTTGCATGAACATCGCTGGCAGGCGTCGGCAAAGGTGCAGGCCGTAAACGGTATAAATAACATAACACTTATTTTGGCAGATTGCCTGCTGAAGTTGCAGAATATTGTAGAATATTCCTGTAGCGGAAGAGTATCGAGGCGTGAAAATGAAGAATTTTCTGTGCTTGCGTTTTTCTAAATGGAGTGATAGACTTGAGTCAATTCAGAAGAAGTATCCCGATTTGCATAATGCGGCACAGATGCACAAAATACGTATTAAGCTTAAACGTTTCCGCTATGCTTTGCAGGCAGTGCCGAAAATAAATTATCCTGAAGCATTGTTGCGCAGTTTAAAGGTTTTGCAGGATACGTTGGGGTTACTGCATGATGCTTACGTTAACGGCAGACTTATTGATGATATTCTGCTTGAACAGAAAGGAAATGAAACTTTGCCGTACCTCTGGGAAAATCTGTATAAACAGCTGGGTAGTTGGCGTGAAGATAATTTATAACTGGAGGATATTTTGAATAATTTAGAAGAAATACTTCTGGACAATGGGTTTGAACCATGGGAATATGGTGATATGCAGGGGTGGCACCGCCATACTGACTTTATAAAGGATTGTATGGTGGGAGAGATTGCTCGCTATAGTGCAGATGATTTTATTGTAACGAAGCATAATGGTATTGATTCTGCAAAATTTCTGAGGAAAAACTGGCAGTCCAAGGGGAATGTCATGAAACATCGCTTTTTGTTTCTTGATAGTGATTTTTCTAAATTATATGTAAAATCCTACTGGCTTGGCCTAAAAGGGTGGTTGGAAATTTTACACTATAGGGAAGGTGATAAAGAAAAAAGGTTTGCGGATCTGATATATCTCATTGAGTTGCAGAATGCTGAAAAATAATGGACTAAATTGATATTATTTGTTAATTTCTGCAAAAAAGTGAAAATTATGAAAAATTAATGTATCTATTTTAGGCAAGATATGTTAAAATGTATGTGGTCGTAAGTAGTGTTATTATAATTATTATTATTTTATTGGGAAAAGGAGAAGATGTGCTATGTTATTAACATTGTTCGTCGTTACTTTGGTACTCTTCGGCATTGCCTATAAGGTATATGGCGGGTTCCAGAGCCGCTTTTATGGCCTTGACCCTAATCGTGTTACCCCTGCTCATGAATTTAGGGATAACATCGATTACTGCCCGGTTCATCCGGCGGTTCTGATGGGGCATCATTTCGCCTCTATCGCTGGGGCAGGTCCTGTTACAGGACCTATTTTAGCAGCTTCACTTTTAGGCTGGCTGCCTACTTTTTTGTGGATTATAATAGGCTGTATTTTCTTCGGCGGTGTACATGATATGGGTGCTATAGTTGCCTCCATAAGGCATAAAAGCCTTTCCATAGGCGAAGTTGTTCGCCAGTGGGTAGGAGGACGTGGGCATACGCTGTTCCTGGCATTTACCTGGATCTGCCTGATACTTGTTGTTGCTGCATTCCTGGAAATGGCAGTAGGGACATTTACGTCTGATCCGGCAGTTGCCTTTACTGCTATCGTGTATATCTTCATGGCCATTATTTTTGGTATAGCTATTTACCGTTTTGGCCTTTCACTGAAAATCGGCACTATAATCATGATTCCGATTTTATTTGCTGCGTTGGTATATGGTGTGGACAGTCCTTGGGTGCAGGCTACCTTCACTTTTTCCGGTGATACCTGGAGAATGATACTGGTGGTTTACATTTTCCTTGCATCCATCCTGCCTGTATGGCTGCTTCTGCAACCACGTGACTACCTGTCTTCATATCTGCTTTATTTCTCGGTATTTATCGGCGGTGTGGGTATGATTTTTGGCGGCTCAGGTTATGAAGTAAAGCTGCCGGCATTTAAAGGATTTGTTACGGCTAATGGCGACTGGATATGGCCACTGCTCTTTATTACTGTGGCCTGCGGAGCTATTTCCGGCTTCCATTCCATGGTAGCTTCCGGCACAACATCAAAACAGCTGGATAAGGAAACTCAGGCTCTTCCTGTAGGTTACGGTGCCATGCTTCTTGAAGGTGTGGTTGCAGTTATTGCGCTTGGCGCTATTATGATGATTGGCGAAATACCAAAAGGCGGGCCTACGGTTGCCTATGGACAGGGGATAGGACATTTTGCCGAAGTTCTTGGCATTGACATGCGCCTGGGCACTTCTATCGGACTTTTGGCAGTGAACTCCTTTATTCTGACGACCCTTGATACGGCAACCCGTCTCGGGCGTTATCAGCTGCAGGAACTGACCGGTATGAGAATTAATAAATATCTTGCAACAATCATTGGTATTGCTATAGTATTGGTATTGGTTTTCTCGAAGAGCGGTAACACGCCTACATGGCAGATGATTTGGCCGATATTCGGTGCCAGCAATCAGCTGGTAGCAGCAATGGTGCTTCTGGCTTTAGGCACATGGGTAATCAAGGGACTTAAGAAGAAAGCAACCTTTATCATGTATCCTATGTGCTTTATGCTTGTGACAACGATTGTTGCCTTAGTGCAGATGTTACTTTCACCTAAGACAAGTGCTGTAATTATGGGTGCCGATGCGATTCTCCTAATTTTGACAGCGCTATTGCTTAGAGAAGAGTATGTAGCTTTAAAAGAGGTCAAAAAAGAACCTGATACTGATAATTAATTCTTATTCTAAAAAAGGCTCAGATCATTTTGATCTGAGCCTTTTTCTTGTTTAAAGTTATTCAACAGGATTCCAGAAGTTTTTTAGCGTCTATATATTGTGCAATGCCTGAGGCTACTTTCTTAGATTCTTTCATAGCCAAAACTACAGTTGCAGGACCGTGAACAACATCGCCGCTACTGAAAACACCTGCACGGGTAGTCATGCCATATGGACGGTCACGGGTTATTACAAAACCGCGGTCATCAACTTTAATGCCTTTAGTGGTTGATACAATGCGTGCCGCTGGTTTTTGTCCGACAGCCAATATTACACAGTCGCATGGAATTACTTCCTGCCCGCCTTCTTCAATAAACTGACCATCTGCGACTTTGGTAACATTTTGCACAAGTAAACCTGCAACTGTCGTTTCATCTGCATTATCTGGTTGTTTGCGGATATTATTCAAAGCACGCATCTGTTTTTTGTTCAGGTAGGCTATGGGCTGTTTTAAATATTTGAATTGTACGCCTTCTTCTACGGCAGCCGTGTATTCTGAAGGAAATGCCGATATTTCTGCTTCGGTTTTACGATAAACTATTGTAACATTACTGGCACCACGCCGTATTGCTGTCCGCGCTGCATCCATTGCCACATTGCCGGCACCTATTACTAGCACGTTATCGCCAGCATGCATTAGAATTTCGCTTTCATCAAGGTTGCCACTGTCAGTTAGTACAACCATGCGCAGGAAATATGTAGCCGGCTGAATACCCGAAAATTCTTTGCCTGGTATATCGAGAATGCGTGGCAGGGCTGTTCCAGTTCCCATGAAGATGGCATCGAATCCCGCAGCAAATAAATCATCAACGGTAAAATCAACACCTGCCAGCTGGTTGGTTTTTATTTCCACTCCCAGATGCAGCAGGTTCGTGATTTCCTTACGGACGATTGCTTTTTGAAGGCGGAATTCGGGAATGCCGAATAGTAAAACGCCGCCAGGCTCACCTTGTGCTTCAAAAACAGTTACCGAAAAGTCCATTTTGGCCAGGTCCCCTGCAACAGTAAGACCAGCGGGGCCGGACCCTATAACAGCGACTTTGCCGCGTTTGCCGCTTGATGGATGGGCAGGCTTTAAGTCATTATCATGAGCGAAATCGGCTATAAACATTTCCAGACTGCCAATTTCTATACCACATTTTTTGTTAGTAAGAATACAATGGGATTCACATTGGCGCTCATGAGGGCATATTCGCCCGCATATAGCAGGGAGGTTACTACGCTCTGAAATAAGTTCGTATGCCATACCTATATTGCCTTCGCTGAGAGCACGAATAAATTGCGGAATATTATTTTCAATAGGACAGCCAGTGCGGCACATGGGGCGCGCACAGTTCAAACAGCGCCTGGCTTCCTGGATTGCTTCCGCCGTAGTCATTGTCCTGCTCATAATGCTTACCTCTTTTCGGATTCCGATTCAGAATTTTTTTTATTGTAAATAAGAGTTTCCAATTCCTTAAGCCTGCTGTTGATTTCTTCCATATGCTTGGCAAGCCGTTCTTCATAATCTGCCACAGGATCAGGTAGTTTATCATGGTTTAAGTCAATAAGCGTTTCGGCGTCAGCGGAGGAAACGCGCATCCCGTTTTTAGTGACGATGCGTCCGGGAACACCAACAACCACGGAATTAGGAGGGACCTCCTGCAATACCACACTCCCGCTGCCTATTTTGGAATTGTCGCCAACCTTGAACGATCCTAAGACTTTGGCACCGCTAGAAATAACCACATTATTGCCTATGGTTGGGTGGCGTTTCCCCTTTTCTTTACCAGTGCCGCCAAGCGTTACACCCTGATAAAGAGTAACGTTGCTGCCAATTTCCGTGGTTTCGCCTATGACCACACCCATACCGTGATCTATAAAAAGCCCTGGACCCAATTTAGCTCCCGGATGAATGTCGATACCGGTTAGAAAGCGTGAAAAAGTATTTAAAAGGCGGGGAAAAAGAATCCAACCTTTTTTATAAAAGTAATGGGCGAGGCGGTGAAGCCAGATAGCATGCAGCCCCGGATAGCATAACGCAGCCTCCAGTTTTGTCCTGACTGCTGGATCGCGCTGTATAACAGCGTTAAGATCTGCATTGATCCGGGAAAACATGTAAAGGCTCCTCACTTTCTCAATAAAATATATTCTAATAATATATTGTAGCATAGTAGCGGCAGAAAGGTAAATATGCATAAGTTCTATTAGATGAATAAAAGTTTAAGTCTGAAGCGATAGAATTGCCTTATTATTGCTTAAAAGCTATGGAAATGTTATAATTTTATGGCATAATAGTTGGAAAAAATCAAATTATTTGTTCTTTGCCATAAGGACAAATAAACTGGGGGTATCTGCAGTGGATAAACAAATTTTGAAGCAAAAAGTTTGCACCGCTATTGATGCCAGTGCCAAAGAGATAGAAACTCTGGCCGACAGTATCTCAAGCGAGCCTGAACTCGGTTTTAAGGAGGTTAAGACTTCTGCTAAAGTAGCTGCTTTTATGAAAGAGTTAGGTTTAGAGGCACAGACAGGACTTGCCTTGACAGGAGTTAGGGCAAGAGCCAAAGGGGCGGCAAAAGGACCTACAGTAGCTATACTTGGCGAACTTGATGCGGTAGGGTGTCCTGAAAGTGATAAGGCTGATCCAATGACTGGTGCTGCTCATGCCTGCGGGCATAATTTACAGATTGCAACCATGTTGGGAGCGGCCTGCGGTATTATGAAATCAGGTGTTCTGGAGCACTTGGCTGGAGATGTGGTATTTTTTGGTGTACCAGCTGAGGAATACATTGAAATTGCTTATCGCAGAAAATTACAGAGGGAAGGAAAGCTTCATTTTATTAGTGGAAAAGGGCAGCTCATTTATGAAGGTGCTTTTGACGATATTGACATGGCAATGCAGATACATTCTGATAAAAACATGCCGGAACCTACTGTTTCCATTGGGACAAGTAGCAATGGTTTTGTTGGAAAAACTGTCCGCTATATTGGCAAAACTGCCCATGCTGCTGATGCCCCTCACGAAGGAGTAAATGCTCTTAATGCGGCAATGATAGGCTTAATGGGAATAAATGCACTGCGCGAGACGTTCATGGAAAAAGATGTAGTTCGTGTACATCCTATCATCACCAAAGGCGGAGATTTTGTAAATTCCGTGCCTGCTGATGTAAGAATGGAATTATATGTACGCGCTAAAACAATGGATGCTATTGATAAGACCCATATTCGTGTAGATGCTGCTTTAAAAGCTGGCGGCGATGCAGTGGGAGCTGAAACAGTGATAGAAACGCTTCCTGGGATGTTTCCTCTGGCCTGTTGTCAGCGCATGAATGAGCTTTTTGTGGAGAATGCCAAATTGGTTAATCCAAATGTCGCAATTAGGGATTCCGGACATTTCAATGCTTCAACTGATATGGGTGATGTTTCGCATATTATGCCGGTTATTCATCCTTTCATCGGTGGAACCACAGGACTTTTGCATACTGCGGGTTTCCATGCCGTGGATTTTAAAGCAGCAGTACTATTGCCGGCAAAGGCTTTTGCCATGATGATGGTTGATCTCCTGCATGACGAAGTGGGAGAAGCTAAAGGAATTTTGGCAAACTTTAAACCGTTGCTGACTAAGGAAGAATATATTGCCAAGTCTGAAAGTTACTTTAGTAACTGATGATAAAATAGGGGGAGGGTATTTAATGACAAATATTAAATTGCACGCTGTTGTTCTGGCGCTTATCATTGTGTCAGAACTGATAGGGGCGCATACAATTAAAATTGGCGTAGGCACCATAGTTTTGTTGCCCATGCTGTATGCTCTTCTTATCGGTATTTTTACGACACCCAAGTTCCTTAATTTATCGAGTAACAAGGAAATAAATGATGCAAGCACATTATTGGGTGTTACGCTGATGCTGCTGATGGCCCGTTACGGGACCTTGGTAGGACCGACTCTGCCAAAGATTATTGCTGCGTCTCCAGCACTTATTTTGCAAGAATTCGGTAACCTTGGGACTGTATTTATTGGCGTGCCAGTTGCAGTTATGCTGGGACTGAAACGCGAAACAATTGGTGCGGCCCATTCTATTGCTCGTGAGCCTAATGTAGCTTTGATCGGTGAACGTTATGGTCTTGACAGCACCGAAGGGCGCGGCGTAATGAGTGTTTATATAGCAGGTACGGTGTTCGGTACTATTTTCTTCGGCTTAATGGCTAGTATTGCAGCTTCCGCCTTGCCTTTTCATCCATATTCTCTGGCTATGGCTGCCGGTGTAGGTTCTGCCAGTATGATGACTGCTGCAGTTGGATCTTTGAGTGCCATGTATCCGAATATGACGGAACAGTTAGCTGCTTTTGGCGCTGCCAGTAACATGCTTTCTGGACTTGACGGATTATATATGTCCATTTGGGTAGCTTTACCTGTAACCGAATGGCTTTATAAGAAATGCTATAAAGTGAAATATGGTGTAGATCCCAGTGAGGATGATGAAAAAGTTAGCGAAGAAGAAAAAGAGCTTATCGAGGAAGAAAAAGAACTTATTGAAGATGAAGAAAAAAGCATGGAAGATATTGAAGGACCTAAGAGAAATGCTGAATCCAATAAGAAGGAGGGAGAATAATGAATATTAAAGATTGCGTTATTATTTTATGCATAATGATTTTCATGAGCCTGTTCTCCAATGTATTGGGGACTTCGGCAACTGTTATGGAGTCTATTCCGGGTCTGATAATGCTGGCAATTATCGCATTGCTTGGTATCTTAATGGCAAGGTATTTACCAGGAAATATCCCTTCTGTGGCTTATATTGTTACACTGGGTTGTATTCTAACTTATCCTGGTGTACCCGGCAGTGCTTTTATTACTGCGCATGTTTCCAAGGTAGGGTTTATCGCCTTATGTACTCCTCTTCTTGCATATGCGGGTATTGCCATAGGTAAGGATTTAGATACTTTCAAGAAAAACGGCTGGCGCATAGTAGTTTTGGCGTGTGTGGTATTTACTGGTACCTATATTGGCAGCGCTATTATTGCGCAGACAATTTTGAAATTCTTGGGACAGATTTAAGATGCAGAACCAGCTCTTTTACAGAGCTGGTCTTTTTTGCTGAAAGATTGAATTTGTGGGAATGGTAGAGTAAAATAATAACAGATAGTATTTGCGAGGAGGAAGAATAATGTCTGAAATTTTAACTGAGACTACTTTTCCCAGTGTCATTCACAATGAAGAAGTGTGTGATGAAATCGTAAAATGGGGTAATGCAAATGGTTATCCGCTGAAAAAAGCGAAATTATATAATAAAATGGGTGGATATGTAGGGTTTTCACCAGAAAATTATTTTATAAAGGCCACCCGGTTGCCCCCTATTCCTGGCGGTTGGAAAGTTGTAGTTGAGAAATATGAGGCTGAAACAAGGATTATTGCTCTTAATGTTAAGCCCGGGACGACTGAAGTTAACCGTTTTATCCTGAAAATGATGGATGAATATGTAAAGGAAGGGCTAAAGATGGAATTAGCAAGTGATGCGTATGAATCTTATGGACTGTATTTGCGGGATTTGACTGTTACAGGACATCCGGTGCTGATTAATAATTTTGAAGATTTTGTTGAAAATATGCGTTAAGTATCTTAAGTATCTTACAGGGATGAAAAGCCACTGTTACGCTATTTCAAAATAAACCGGCTATTAAAAATATTCCTCTTATTTAATAGTAATTATTATCGATAAAAATTTTTTGAGAATTTCTTATCAAAAATATTGACAAGCTTAATAATATCTAGTACAATTACTTTAACAAATCAATATTTCATATAGAGAGCTTATTTGGTGAAATTCCAAAGCGGTCCCGCCGCTGTGACAGGTTTGCCTGAAGCCAGCAGAGCTTTTTGTATAAGCATATGCTTAGCCTGCGAGAGACAGGAAAAGATGTTATCACTAAAGATTTTGTTTATGTGAGAGTGGCAGAATCTTAAATGTTTGCATTAACCGTTCCTCAGCAGAGGAACGGTTTTTTTGCTGTTATCTGCAGGTTGAAATATTGGTTTTATATAAGAACATAAGCAAGCTGGACACTTTGCTTATAGCAGGCTATGCCGTTCTTATCTGAGATGTTGAATTCTCCTTCCCTCTTAAGCATGTTGTAGGGGTGCAGCAATGCTAATAAAAAAGCTGTCGCAGTGACGACAGCTTTTTTATTTCGCAATCATGTGTAGGACTAGGCTTAGGATACCAGAAGCGGCAAGAGTCTGAATTACACCAAGAGTTTTGCTTCTGGATGCTATAAATGCAATTATTAAGACAGCCAAGCTGAGTATATCAATATCCTTTAGGTTTATGGAAGAATTTTCAGCTCCCCAGAGTGTAACAGTCAAAAAAACAACAACAGCTGAGGCGATAAGAGCAACAACTGCGGGACGCAGTCCGTTTAAAATGCCTCTTAAGGCACCGACATTTCCATATTTAAAGAACAAACGGGCTAAAATAATCATAATTATCAAAGAGGGGGTAACAAACCCCATGGTTGCCATAATGGCTCCAGGAAGACCCGCAATTCGGGTACCTACAAATGTTGCAGCATTTATTCCTATAGGACCGGGGGTCATTTGCGAAATGGCAAAAATATCCATAAATTCCTGCATGGTGATCCAATTGTGCTGAGTGATAACCTGAGCTTGGATGAGCGGCATTGATGCATATCCTCCGCCTACGCAGAAGATACCTACCAGGAAGAAGGACCAATATAATTGTAGTAAAAGCATATACATCCTCCTTCAGTTATATTTTGGATTTTTTAAGAATAAAAATCCAATCAATGCGTCGAATAGGATTATATACATAACATTTATTTTTAAAATATAGTTCGCAATGAAGGTTCCTATAATAATCAGGCAGGGGATAAACAGTTTTTTATCAATTTCTTTTCTTATCAGATCAATAGATACATCAAGAATGACAGCCGTTGCTCCGCATTGCAGTCCTTTCATTACTACCTTTATATAGTCATTTGTTATTAATGTTTCATAGCACGATGAAATTATTGTTAACGTGATTAAAGGCGGCAGCACCGTCCCTAAAATTGTTACCAGAGCTCCTTGCAATCCTGCAAGCTTATACCCCATAATAATAGCTGTATTTACGGCAACTACACCGGGTGCAGATTGGGCAATAGCCACGAGGTCTAAACTTTCTTTTTCTTCAAGCCAGTGATAACCGTCTACAAATTTTGCTTTCATAAGCGGGACAATGACAAATCCGCCGCCAACAGTAAAGGCGCTTATAAGAAACGTAGATTTAAACAGGTTCCAGTAAAAAGTTCTATCTTTTTTGATTGGAGTTATCATACTAAGGCTCCTTCTTGTATCCAATAAATAAAACGCTGCACAACTGGGCAGCGTTTTAAGAGTATAGGTACACCCTGTTCATGCTAAATATATAATATAAATTCCCTTTATAAGTGTCAAGGCGTACGGGGTTTATTTAAAGCGCAGTTCAGAAGGCAGTACCGGGGGCTCAAAACAAGTTGCCTCACTTAATGGATTTACGTGTACCATGCAATGCTTTACTTTCGGAAAATTAGTTTCAATGGCAGTATGCACGGTTTCGGCAATGTGGTGTGCTTGTAAAAGACTCAGGTTATCGTTTACACTTATTTCAATGTCAACATAAATGCGATTGCCAAAAATTCGCGTTGTCAGGCGGTCAAGATTTACAACGCCGGGAACTTTTGCCACTAATGTACTCATAGCAGAAGTAGTTTCTTCATCGCAACTGTGATCCACCATTTTTTCCATGGCATCAGCAAAAATTTCATATGCTGCATATAAAATCATAAGACATATGAGAATACTTGCAACAGGATCGAGGATAGGATATCCCATACGAGCGCCCAAAATACCTATAAAACTTCCAACGGAAGAAAGAGAATCACTGCGATGATGCCATGCTTCTGCCAGTAATGCACCAGAATCAATTTTTTTGGCTGCAGATCTGGTGTACCAGAACATAGCTTCTTTAACAATTATCGAAATTACAGCTGCCCATAAAGCTATTTGTCCGGGTACGGCTAGCGTTGCGCCAGGAGAGAAAATCTTTTGGAACCCATCATAGCCTATGGCTAGAGCAATAAAAACTAAGATTACAGAAAGAATGATGGCAGCTACACATTCCAAACGTTCGTGTCCGTACTGGTGGGTATCATCAGATGCTCTGTTAGATAATTTTACACCGGCCATAACGATTAATGTGCCAATAACATCGGATGCAGAATGAATACCATCAGAAAACATGGCTGCTGAATTAGCGAAAAAACCTGCTGCCAATTTTCCAAATGATAAAATCAGGTTGCCAACTATATTATTTATAGAGACAGTTATAGCAATTTTTTCGGATTCATTAGTGAAATTCATGTTATGTCTCTTATACAAAAATACGATCCCACGAGAAGTAGAGGAATATAGTATACAGTATTATGCTTGAAAAAAAAAACAGGGGCGGGGTGTGGGGTGG
>JAJQAO010000017.1 GCA_021203775.1 Phascolarctobacterium sp. | reverse complement strand
TCGATAGCGGAAACTACTCCTGCTCCTACTGTCCTTCCGCCTTCCCTTATTGCGAACCTTAACCCCTGCTCTATAGCTATCGGCGTTATGAGTTCTACTTCCATCGTTACGTTATCTCCAGGCATTACCATCTCTACCCCTTCAGGCAGTTTGGTTACACCAGTTACGTCCGTGGTCCTGAAATAGAACTGCGGCCTGTATCCGTTGAAAAACGGCGTATGACGTCCGCCTTCCTCTTTCGTCAGTACATACACTTCGCCTTTGAATTTCGTGTGCGGCTGTATGCTGCCCGGTTTTGCCAGTACCTGGCCCCTTTCTACTTCCTTCCTGTCTATGCCCCTCAGCAGACAGCCGATATTGTCTCCTGCTACTGCCTCATCCAGCAGTTTCCTGAACATTTCCACACCGGTTACTACCGTGGATTTCTTTTCTTCCTTCATCCCTACGATTTCTACCGTATCTCCTACCTTTACGGTTCCCCTTTCAACCCTGCCGGTTGCAACGGTTCCGCGCCCGGTAATAGTAAATACGTCCTCCACAGGCATCAGGAAAGGTTTGTCCGTATCCCTTTCAGGCTGCGGAATATAGCTGTCTACCGCATCCATGAGTTCCATGATCTTTGCTTCCTGTTCTTCATCCCCATCCAGTGCCTTCAAGGCTGACCCTGCTACTACCGGAATGTCATCTCCCGGGAAGCTGTATTGGGACAGAAGTTCCCTTACTTCCATCTCTACCAGTTCCAGAAGTTCTGCGTCATCCACCATGTCTACCTTGTTCAGGAATACTACCATTGCAGGTACCCCTACCTGACGGGCCAGCAGAATGTGTTCCCTCGTCTGCGGCATCGGGCCGTCTGCAGCCGATACTACCAGAATTGCACCATCCATCTGTGCTGCCCCGGTGATCATGTTCTTTACATAGTCAGCATGACCCGGGCAGTCTACGTGTGCATAGTGCCTCTTCTCTGTTTCGTATTCTACGTGGGCTGTATTAATGGTAATACCGCGTTCACGTTCTTCCGGCGCCTTATCTATCATGGAGTAATCAATGAATTCAGCGCCGCCCCTTTTTGACAATACCTTGGTGATCGCTGCCGTCAGCGTGGTCTTGCCATGGTCTACGTGACCTATTGTGCCTATATTGGCATGGGGTTTTGTCCTTTCGTATTTAGCTTTTGCCATTTGTCATCTTCCTCCTTATCCTTTTGTTAGAATTCAATCCTTAGTACCTTTATTTTTAGCAACAATTGCTTCAGCAATGTTTTTTGGAACATCTTCATAGTGATCTACTTCCATTGAATAGTTCCCGCGACCCTGAGTTTTGCTTCGCAGATCCGTTGCGTAGCCAAACATCTCAGCCAGTGGAACATAAGCGTTAATAACTTGTGCGCCATTACGCATTTCCATTCCGTCGATACGCCCGCGGCGAGAGTTTATATCGCCAATTACATCACCCATGTATTCCTCGGGAACAATAACCTCTACCTTCATATAAGGTTCCAGAATTACCGGATCGGCCTTTTGAGCTCCAGCCTTAAAGCCGATGGATCCTGCTATTTTGAAAGCCATTTCCGAGGAATCTACTTCGTGGTATGAACCATCATAGACGGTAACTGCTATATCAACCATAGGGTATCCTGCAAGAACACCATTGGCCATAGCTTCCTTGACACCTGTTTCTATGGGCCCAATATATTCCTTTGGAATAACACCGCCGACTATTTTATTTTCAAACAGAAAGCCCTCTCCTGGCTGCCTTGGAGAAATCTCCAACCAGCAGTGTCCATATTGTCCCTTACCTCCAGATTGCCGTACGAATTTACCTTCAGCCTGAACTGATTTGCGTATGGTCTCGCGATAAGCAACTTGTGGATTTCCTACAATGCATCCGACTTTGAATTCCCGCAATAGTCTGTCGACTATAATATCCAAATGCAGTTCCCCCATACCTGAAATAATTGTCTGGGATGTTTCAGGATCTGTATGAACGCGGAAAGTAGGATCTTCTTCAGCAAGTTTCTGCAGGGCAATGCCCATCTTTTCCTGGTCTACCTTAGTTTTAGGTTCAACCGCAACTGAAATAACCGGATCTGGAAATTCCATAGACTCAAGTACAATCTCTTTTTTCTCATCACAAAGGGTATCGCCGGTAGTTGTGTCTTTTAATCCTACGGCAGCGGCAATATCGCCTGCATAGGCCATTTCAATTTCTTCACGGTGATTGGCGTGCATTTGCAGGATGCGTCCAATACGTTCTTTCCTGCCCTTTGTTGAATTATATACATAAGAACCAGCACTAAGAGTTCCAGAGTATACTCGGAAAAATGCCAGTTTACCGACAAAGGGGTCCGTCATAATTTTAAAAGCCAAAGCTGAAAATGGTGCTTCATCACTTGAGGGACGTTCATCTTCTTCTCCGGTCACCGGATTTACGCCTTTAATAGGCGGAATATCCGTCGGTGCAGGCATAAATGCAATTATGGCATCCAGTAAAGGCTGTACTCCTTTGTTCTTATAGGAAGAACCGCAGCATACAGGGGTCATTTTACCTGCGATGGTCTGTTTGCGGATTCCCATGAGAATTTCTTCTTCAGTCAGCTCTTCGCCTTCCAGATATTTCATCATGAGTTCATCATCGCTTTCAGCTACTGATTCCAGAAGCTGAGCGCGATATTCCTTGGCTTTTTCTTTCATGTCTTCAGGAATCTCTATGAATTCCTCTTCTTTGCCAAGAACATCATCATAAACAATGGCCTGCATTTTTATAAGGTCAACTACACCTTCAAAAGTATCCTCAAAGCCAATGGGCAATTGGATAGGTACGGCATTAGCACCTAAGCGGTCTTTTATCATCTGCACTACATTATAAAAATCAGCACCAGTAATATCCATCTTATTTACATAGGCCATACGGGGGACATGATACTTATCAGCCTGACGCCATACAGTTTCAGACTGGGGTTCAACGCCACCCTTAGCGCAGAATACTGCTACCGACCCATCAAGTACTCTCAAAGACCTCTCAACTTCAACTGTAAAGTCAACGTGCCCTGGAGTATCAATAATATTAATGCGGTGCACATCATATTGATTTTGAGAACCGCGCCACATACAAGTCGTGGCGGCAGATGTTATGGTTATACCGCGTTCCTGCTCCTGGACCATCCAATCCATAGTGGCCCCACCATCGTGCACTTCTCCAATTTTATGGGTTTTGCCCGTATAAAACAAAATACGTTCTGTAGTAGTGGTTTTACCAGCATCAATATGAGCCATAATACCGATATTTCTGGTTCTTTCAAGCGGAATTTGTCTGCCCACTTTTAATCCTCCTCAATATCAAATAGACAGGCCCTTACCAACGGTAATGAGCAAATGCCCTATTTGCTTCTGCCATTTTATGAGTATCTTCGCGTTTCTTTACAGACGCACCAGTTGAATTAGCTGCATCCATAAGCTCAGCAGCTACACGTTCGCACATGGTCCTTTCTCCACGTAGGCGAGAAAAATTTACCAGCCAGCGGATACCTAAAGTAGTTTTACGATCGGCGCGCACCTCTACCGGAACCTGGTAATTAGCTCCGCCTACCCGACGGGCACGTACTTCTAGTAGTGGCATTACATTTTGCATTGCAGCGTCAAATACTTCCAGGGGATCTTTCCCCGTTTTAGCACGAACAATATCAAACGCATCATATACAATACGTTCAGCAATACCTTTCTTACCATTAAGCATAATTTTATTTATAAATCTTGTTAAAAGCTTGGAACCATACACCGGATCTGGCAATACGTCCCGCTTAGCAACAGGTCCTTTTCTAGGCATGTGTTTTTCCTCCTTCTAAATATATATCATTCCTAGTTATTTACTTACTTTTACTTTTTAGCTGCCTTAGCACGTTTTGCGCCATATTTGGAACGTGATTGGTTACGATTGGCAACGCCTGCAGTATCAAGAGCACCACGAATGATATGATAACGCACACCAGGAAGGTCCTTTACTCTCCCGCCTCTAATCAAAACAACACTGTGTTCCTGCAAATTATGACCTATACCAGGAATATATGCAGTAACTTCTATGCCGTTAGTTAAACGCACACGAGCTACCTTACGAAGTGCAGAGTTAGGTTTCTTAGGAGTAGTTGTATATACCCTAGTACAAACACCTCGTTTTTGTGGACATTCTTTTAATGCCGGAGCATTAGATTTTGATTCCAAAACTTTTCTTCCCTTGCGAACTAATTGATTAATCGTAGGCACACCGGCACCTCCTTTCCAAACAATCAGATTTTAATAATTATAAAAACTTAGCTTTCGCCAAGCCATATCAAATTTTAAGTATTGCTGCCGCAGCTGCTTTAACACTGATGCCACAAGCTTTGCCAAGCTCGTCCATACTCTCTGCCTCTAATACTTCAACTTTTTTTTCTATGCAAAGTTCTCTTAATTTCCCTATAATTTTCTCATCAGCATCACAAGCAATATAGACTCTGTCAGCAATTTCTTTTGCCACAGCTTTTTCCGTCTGTTTGACACCAACAATACGTTTAGTGGCTTCCGCCAAGGCTCTGAGCGGCATATAGGCCTCCTTCAAAAGGGCATACTTCACCCCCGACGCCTATATAGTGTAACATCTTAAACAATTCGTGTCAACACTTTTTATTAAAAAAATATTCGCCTTAAAATAGTTATTATGCGCTCTCTTTTTTCCACCCATCCTAGTGTTTCTTATTTAAAATAAACGTTTTCTTCTCTCCTCGGGACTATTTTTGTTGTCCCTTCGAATACAATAAACAATCGCTGGACATTTTATAAAACTATAAAAAAATAACGCTGTAGCCAAAAATATTTTTGTCTACAGCTATACCTAATATTATGCATTATAAAAATTATTGCTCAAATATAGCTTGCAAGGCGTGATTAAGGGTTTTCACTTTTATAATCTCTATATTTTTATCTTTTTTTAATGGAAAACTGCCATCAGGAATAATAAATTTATTAAATCCTAAATTTATGCCGTCAGTAATACGTTTTTCCGGTGCATTTACGCGACGCACTTCCCCCGTAAGTCCCACTTCACCAAAAACCAATATCTCCTTTGCCACTGGCCTATTACGAAAACTAGATACCAGCGCTGCTGCCACCGCCAAATCGGCAGCTGGTTCCGTAATTTTAATTCCTCCAACTACATTGACGTAAGCATCATATACACCAAAGTCCATTCCATGCCGCCGCTCCAAAATAGCAAGCAGCATATTAACTCTGTTATAGTCAAATCCTACTGCTGTGCGTCTTGGCATTCCATATGGAGTTTTTGCGACCAAGGCTTGGAATTCCACCATAATTGGCCGGTTTCCTTCCATACATGCTCCAATAATACTACCCGCAGCAGCACTGTCTCTGTCTTCTAGAAAAAGTCCTGCAGGATTACTTACTTCTTTTAGCCCTCCTGCTTCCATAGAAAATATGCCGCTCTCGTTAGTACTCCCAAAACGATTTTTCAAAGCCCGCAGTATCCTAAAAGAATATGATCTATCTCCTTCAAATTGCAGGACAACATCCACCATATGTTCCAAAAGCCGAGGGCCTGCAATATTACCGTCTTTAGTAACATGACCTATTAATAATACGGCAACTCCTGTAGCTTTTGCAAACTGCAGTAATTTTGCCGTACATTCACGTACTTGCCCTACACTGCCCGCAGCTGTTGCAAGCTCAGCATTATACATTGTCTGAATTGAATCAATAATCAGCAATTTGGGATTAACTGCCTTCGCTTGATCTAAAATAATATCAAGATCAGTTGCCGTCATAATCAGAAGATCATTACTTCCTCCACCAAGCCGTACGGCGCGCATAGCCGTTTGTTCTTCTGATTCCTCCCCGCTGACATAAAGAGTTTTAACTCTTTTTTGCCCGAAGCGCAGTCCTACATCCAATAAAATCGTTGATTTGCCAATTCCTGGTGTTCCTCCAAGTAATATCAAACTGCCGGGCACTATTCCACCGCCCAGCACCCTGTCAAACTCACGAATTCCAGTTACCATCCGTTCAACTTTGCTTTGCGCAACATCAATTATGTTTTTCGGTTTAATTTTTTCTTTAGAGAATGTCCGAATATTTTTAGCCTGACCATCTATTACCGGTTCTTCACAGAAAGTTTCCCAACCGCCACACTCAGGACAGCGGCCTAACCATTTTGCTGTTGAATAACCACAATTTTGACACACAAAATTAGTTTTGTTTTTGGCCATGGGCATCTCCTTTTGCAATGCAACCTGCTTTTTCAAGCTGAAGCGGCACTTCGAGAATGAAATTCTCTGCTTCTACCGCTTTACGAAATACCAATTCGCTCCCAGATAATTCAGCAATTATCTTATCACCTTCCTTAAACTTATCAGCAATATATAGATCGCTTAGAGGATTTTCTATCAGTCTGCGCAACGCACGGCGCAATGGCCTTGCACCTTGCTTCGTATCACTGCCCTCCTTCAGTAATAGTTCCATTGCCGACGGTTCCAAATATACTGCAAGTTTATTGCTCCTTAATCTTTCATTAAGATCTGCCAGCATTTTCAATGCAATTTTTCTTAAATCTTCTTTCGTTAACGAATCGAAAACTAATACGTCATCTACACGGTTTAAAAACTCCGGCCGGAAAATATGCTTTATTTCTGACAACACCTGTTCTTTACGATTTTTCATGTCCTCGGCGCTGCCAGATGCAAAGCCCATTGGCTTGGTTATGCTGAATTTCTGCGTGCCGGCATTACTTGTCATTATGATAACCGAATTACGAAAATCAACAGTACACCCCTGCCCATCTGTCAAACGTCCGTCTTCCATTATTTGCAACAATAAATTAAAGACGTCGGGATGTGCTTTTTCAATCTCATCAAGAAGCACTACACAATATGGTTTTCTCCGGACGGCATCTGTAAGCTGGCCGCCTTCTTCGTACCCTACATAACCAGGAGGAGCGCCAATAAGACGCGCAGTAGTATGTTTTTCCATATATTCCGACATATCAAAACGCAGCATGGCTCTTTCATCACCGAAAAGCTCTTCCGCAAGTGCTTTTGCAAGTTCTGTCTTACCTACGCCAGTTGGCCCTAAAAATAGAAATGAGCCTACGGGACGATTTTTATCCTTAATACCTGCTCTGGCACGCCGTACAGCTCTACTTACTGCCTGTACTGCCGCACTCTGCCCTACTACACGCTGATGCAATTTTTCTTCCAATTTCAGCAATCTAGTACTTTCGGTTTCCGTAATCTTTTGCAATGGAATACCCGTCCAGGATGCGACTACTTCTGCTACATCATCACTGCTTACTGCCCGGTCCCCAGTAAATTCAGTTAAAATCTCTGCTAGCTGTTTCTGCAATGCTTCTTCTTTGTCCCGCAATTCCGCCGCCATTTCGTAATTCTGTTTTTCAACAGCCTCTTCCTTTTTTAGTTGGATATACTCTAATTCTTCGCGTAATGTGCGTGCAGGCAATGATTGTTTGTATAGTCGGATTCGCAATCTAGAGCAAGCTTCGTCTATTAAATCAATAGCTTTATCAGGTAGATTCCTATCTGTAATATAGCGATCAGAAAGTTCTACCGCAGCTTTGATGGCTTCGGAAGTAATACATAGTCCATGGAATTTTTCATAACGCTTTCTCAACCCAATCAGCATTTGTTCACAGGTTTCAGCAGATGGTACATCTATAACTATAGGCTGAAAACGCCTTTCAAGAGCTGCATCCTTTTCAACATGTTTACGATATTCACTTATAGTCGTTGCCCCAATAATCTGCAATTCTCCGCGGGCTAAAGCTGGTTTTATCAGATTAGCTGCATCCACACTTCCTTCAGCGCTGCCTGCGCCAATTATTGTATGTAGTTCATCAATAAACAGAATGATGCGTCTGTCATTGCGAATAAGATCTAATATCTCCTTCATTCGCTCCTCAAACTCGCCACGATATTTTGCTCCAGCTACTAACATCCCTATTTCCAGAGAAAATACTATCTTTTTCTGCAAAAAGTCAGGTACTTCGTGTTTAACGATTTTCTGTGCCAAAGCTTCGGCGATAGCAGTTTTACCTACCCCAGCTTCGCCAATTATTACTGGGTTGTTTTTTGTACGACGGCCTAAAATTTGGATTACGCGTTCTACTTCGTTTTCACGGCCTATAACTGGATCACTCTTCCCTAATCGGGCTGCTTCATTCAAATTTCTCCCGAAACTGTTTAATACTTCTAAAATATCCGCACCTTTAGCTACCCTAGCAACGGGTTTTCCCTTGCCTGACGGTAGTGCTTTATGTTTTTCGTCTATAGCACGTACTACTTCCAAAACCTTACTGTAAGTAATACCGAATTTATTAAGCACCTTACAGGCGACTCCGTCACCAGCTTCTAAAAGGCCTAAAAGCAATTGTTGACTTCCTACAAAATTCTGTTCAAAGTTTCCAGCAGCATCTCCAGCCTTGGCCAAAGCAATCTTGGCCCTTTGACTATACTGAGGCACAATATCTTTCTGCGTCCCTTTATCCATCCACTCTTCCAATTCGCGAAGCATTTCTGCTACGTTAACACCAAAACCTGCAATTATGCGCTTCGCAAGGCATGTTTTAATGGTAAGAATTCCCCACAAGATATGCTCTGTCCCAATATGCCCACATCCAAGATCAAGTGCTTTCCCCGTGGCCAACTCCAAAATCATAGCTGTTCTGGAAGAAAAGCCATCTTTGCCTTCTAGTTTCTGTGAATTTATTAATCCTTCAAAGAAATTCTTAGCAGCTTCCGGCGTCAGTGGTATATCCTGACCACCGAAAGGCATATATTCTCTAGCACAATCTTCACATAGCCATTTGTTTACTTGTTTGTCGCCTATTAAACACATCACATGTACGACAGCCTGTTTTTTATGACAATTTTCGCATAACATTATATCCACCTCTATCTATTATCATTAATTCGCTCTATAGCTTTATAAAGAACAGCCTTTTTTTTATTTTCGTCAGCATCAAGAATATTCAACATATATTGCAATAATTTTTCTTCCCGCCCAGTAATTATATGTCGCATCGCAAACTGCCGTACTAATTCTTCGGCAGATATCCCATGCTCCTGCAGGTTTTCTCCAGAAGAAACTTTAACAATACGCACGAACCCTCCGCTGCCGCGCCGTGATTCCACTATAAATCCTCTCTCTGGCGTAAATCTAGTTCCCAGAACATAACTTATCTGCGACGGTGCGCAGGACAATTTTTCTGCTAATTCATTACGCTGAACCAGCAGAGTATCTGCGCTATCACGCAATAACTCATTAATAATAAAATTTTCTATGGCATCTGCCAGATTTCTCATTTTATAAACCACCTTTAATAAACTTAATATTTGCTATGTCAACTTTATTGTAAAAGAACTGTGTCTATATTATATTTGACTTTTCGACTTTTGGCAAGTGAATTTATTTCTGAAGGAGTATGAAAATATTCAGAATCGTATAAACAGCCAATTTATACGGATAAATTCCCTATATTTGACACAACTCTGGTCATTGCATACAATAATGGTATACTATTTATACTATTAAAGAAAACTATGGAGGTTATAAACTATGGGTAAATCTTTGATGATTCTTATTGCTATTGTAGTTATTGTCGGTGGTATGTTATTTAGTGATTACAATAACATGGTAAGCATGAACGAAAATGTAAACGGCAAATGGGCTCAAGTAGAAAACCAATTGCAACGCAGAAATGATCTTATCCCTAATCTGGTCAACACGGTAAAAGGATTCGCCTCCCATGAGACCGAGGTTTTCCAAGCTGTAGCCGATGCAAGAGCCAAACTTGGCGGAGCAAAGACTGTTGCTGAAACCAGTGAAGCCAACAGCCAGATGAATAGTGCTCTATCGCGTCTGCTGATGGTTGCCGAAAATTATCCTGAGCTGAAATCCAGTTCCAATTTCAGCCAACTCCAGGACGAACTTGCAGGTACTGAAAACCGTATTTCCGTGGCTCGCCGGGATTATAACGATACTGTACAATCATTTAATGCTAAGGTAAAATCCCTGCCCACATCCCTATATGCTGGAATGATGGGATTCCACGAAAAGGATTACTTCAAGGCTGATGAGGCCGCGCAGAAAGTTCCTCAGGTCAAGTTCTAATTCCAAGGAAGCGTATTAAATGAAACGTTGGCTTTTTTACTTTCTCCTATTACTGCAGGTAATTTTTGCCCCTTATGCTTCAGCGATAGATCCTTCCGCTATACCTCCAAAGCCTTCAGCGGCTGCTGGTATCTATGTACAGGATTATGCCAACGTACTTACAGCTACTGACAAGCAGCAAATTTTAAGTATCGGGCAGGATCTGGATAATAAGACTCATGCGCAACTTGCTGTACTCACCATCCCTTCCTTGAATGGGGAACCGATAGATGAAT
This sequence comes from Phascolarctobacterium sp., assembly GCA_021203775.1. Lineage (GTDB taxonomy): Bacteria > Bacillota > Negativicutes > Acidaminococcales > Acidaminococcaceae > JAJQAO01. The sequence goes on along the minus strand of JAJQAO010000017.1, from coordinate 6,689 downwards.
ACGCGCTGGCTGTGCTGCGCAAATGGGGCATTGGCGATAAGGCGACCAATAGCGGTGCCTTAATCCTAATCGCCATAAAGGACCGGCAATCCCGCATTGAAGTAGGCTATGGTCTCGAAGGAGTTCTGAACGATGCTATGACGGGTCGCATTCAAGAACAGGCCATGCTGCCATTTTTCAGACAGGGCGCCTACAGGCAGGGTATTATTCAGGGATATGTCACAACGGCCTCTATTATAGCTAAAAGTGCCGGCGTTGAACTTAGAGGCACGTCATACAGTGGCGGAGCTCAAACTGGTTATGATGATAACGATGAGACTTACCCCCTTTGGTTTAAACTTCTCATAGGCATCGGCATTTTAGTGTTACTTATCGTAGACAATCTATTCTTAGGAGGCATTATAACACAGATGCTTATTTATACCATACTCCGAGGCGGTGGCGGCCCACGTGGCGGCGGTGGCTACGGCGGTGGCAGCGGGGGCGGAGGCGGAGCCTCAAGACGCTGGTAATTTTAAATACTAAATTTCTCAACATAAATCTAAGAGGGCACTTCACAAAAGTGAAGTGCCCTCTTTACAATATGACTTTTCCCTAGAGCTATTTTTTTATATCAGGCAGCAATCCTTCCATATCATCCCATCGAACCACTTTATCTTGGCTTAGCGAATCTGCAACTCGTATTACCCTCTGGTTTTCGCTCCCGCGGAAACGAAGATTGGGGTTTTTCTTTTCAATTACAAACTCACCGTCCACCAAAATATCAATATAGGAAAGCATTTCCTCAGTAATTTCCCAAGGTCCAAGCCGGCCTGTAAGAATATCCTTCTCAAAATCATATCCCGTATAGCACCAAAGGGTCTTTTCTGGATACTGTTCCTTGTATCGGCGTAAAAGAGGCAAAAGTCCTTTCTGATTTATCGGTTCAAAAGGTTCCCCGCCAAGAAGCGACAGCCCTTTTATATAATCCGGCCGCAACGCCTCTAAAATTTCATCCTCGACTTCAGTAGTGAACTTATTACCGTACTTAAAATCCCAGGTTTCAGGATTAAAACATCCCTTGCAATGATGGGTACATCCGCTAACAAACAGAGAAACTCGAACGCCTGGACCGTTGGCTACATCAATTTTCTTGATAGCCGCATAATTCATGATGAATGCTCACCCCTTATAGATGAAGCACGCGAGCTTTGATTTCTTTTGTTTTCCCAACATTCCAGAAGTTTTCTCCAAGATAACCGCAGGTACGGCGTGTAACATTCATTTTTCCATGATCCTTATTTCCGCAGACGGGGCATTCCCACTCATTATCATCATTGATGATAATTTCACCGTCAAATCCACAGACATGACAATAATCGGATTTGGTATTGAATTCCGCATACTGAATATTATCGTAGATGAAGCGCACTACTGCTTCTATAGCTTCCGTATTATGGCGCATATTGGGAATTTCTACATAGGAAATAGCACCGCCTGAAGAGATACTTTGGAACTGACTTTCAAATTTAAATTTCTTGAAAGCATCAATATTTTCACGCACGTCAACATGATAGGAATTGGTATAGTATCCTTTATCCGTAATATCTGGGATACTACCGAAACGTTCTTTGTCTATGCGGGCAAAACGGTAACACAGACTTTCAGCAGGAGTACCATACAAAGCAAAGCCGATACCAGTAGCAGCTTTCCATTTTTCGCAGGCTCCACGCAGATACTCCATAACCCTGACGGCAAATTCTTCGCCTTCCTTAGTAGTATGACTTACTCCTTTTACTGCCTTGGTCATCTCATATAGCCCGATGTAACCCAAAGAAATGGAAGAATAGCCATTCTCCAGGTATTTATCAATTACTTCACCTTTGCCTAAACGGGCAATGGCACCGTACTGCCAATGTACCGGGCTCACATCACTGCGAATTCCTTTAAGTGCATTATGACGGCACATTAAAGCCTCATAACAGAGATCCAGTCTTTCATCTAAAAGTTCCCAGAATTTCTTTTCGTCTCCGCCTGATAAAATGCCAATTTGCGGAAGATTTAGGGAAACTACCCCCTGATTGAACCGACCTTCAAATTTATATTCACCGTTTTCATCTTTCCAAGGAGCCAAAAAACTGCGACAACCCATGGGCGTAAAAACATTGCCCTGATAATTCTCACGCATTTTCTTGGCACTTATATAATCAGGATACATACGTTTTGCACTGCATTTTACAGCCAACCGTGTGAGGTAATCATATTTACCTCCTTTCAGACAGTTGCACTCATCCAGTACATAAACCAGTTTGGGAAAAGCCGGGGTGACATAAACGCCTTTGTCATTTTTAATTCCCTCCAAGCGCTGACGCAGAATCTCTTCAATGATCATGGCATTTTCTTTTAAATATTCGTCATCTTCACGCAGGTTTAGGAACAGAGTTACGAAAGGTGACTGTCCATTTGTAGTCATCAAAGTATTAATCTGGTACTGAATTGTCTGGACACCGCTTTGCAGTTCATAGCGCAGACGTTCCTGCACAAGTTTCTCCAAAGTTTCCTCATCGAGATTACCACCGCTGCTTTCCTGAATATTACGTTTAAACTTTTCATAACTGCGGCGCAGATATTTTCCCAAATGACGAATATCAACCGATTGCCCGCCATATTGGCTGGAAGCTACAGAAGCTATAATCTGGGTCATAACGGTGCAGGCTACCTGAAAGCTTTTCGGACTTTCAATCATTTTCCCATTCATAACTGTACCGTTATCCAACATATCACTAATATTAATCAGACAACAGTTGAAAATCGGTTGAATAAAATAGTCTGCATCATGAAAATGTAAGACTCCTTCTTCATGTGCTTTGGAAATCTTTTCCGGCAGGATTAGCCGCTTTGTAAGATCTTTGGAAACTTCCCCCGCAATTAAATCACGTTGAGTAGCTGCCATGGTAGCATTTTTATTTGAATTTTCTTCCATTACATCTTTATTGCTATTACGGATTAGGGAAAGGATAGACTCATCAGTAGTGTTAGCCTTACGTACTAGTGCACGCTGATAACGATAGATGATATACTGCTTAGCCAGCTCAAACCTGCCCGCTTCCATAAGGCTGTGTTCAACTATATCCTGTATATCCTCAACAAGCAAACGTTTCCTGTTCTTTTCCTGCACCTGCTTAGCAATATCCTGAATACTGTCTTCATCAATCCTATCTTCGGCTTCTACTGCAGCGTTGGCCTTCTGAATAGCAATAACAATTTTGCTTCCATCAAAATCCACTGTAGTTCCGTCACGCTTAATAACCTTCATAAATACCGCGCTCCTTGTTTCAATCTCTACATCAAAAATAACTTCTCTTCAGCATGAATACATAAATAAAACCGTGCTTTCTCAACATAAAAATTGAGATTACAAGTAGAATTTACCACAATATATTCTACCTGTCAATAGAATGTAACACTATATATAGGTATTTTTTGATTTTTTTCACATTTTTCACAAAATATACCAGATAAATTTTCAGAACTTCCCAAGAATAAAGAATAGTATCAATAAAATTTTTTTGTGCTTTCCAACCATTCTTTTAAAAAAGGAAAAGCATAGGTGCCAATTGCCTTATAGGTTTCCACTGTAGGATGTACGCCATCGAGATATGCCTTCCTGATGTCCGTTTCATTTACGCCGATAGCTGGCTGCACATCTAGTAGAAAAGCCTGCTCCAACTCCTTTTTTATCGATTCTCTTAAATTGTTCAAGCGGACATTTAAATATCTGTCAGCGCTGATAAACGGTAGCACAATGCAAAGATCCGACTGTTGTTCATTACACCATAATAAAACCTTCTTTAAGTCTTCTATAATAGTATTTTGAGGCCTCAACTGCAAAATATCATTTGCCCCGCCTAAAAAAAGTATATGATGTATATATTCAGGCAATAGACTATCACGTAACCGTTCAAAAATATCGTCACAGCAATCACCGCATACTCCGTAGTTCAACATTTTTATTTCCCCGGCTGTTTCGACAGTAGCAATCCATGAATACTGCTCACCAAAAGGAAATCCTTGAATAAGTGAATCCCCAAAACAAGCTATATAATGCATGATAATATCTTCTCTTTTCCAATTCAATATATAAAAAGCCCTGCACTAAAGTGCAGGGCTTTTAAAATCAGATTGCCGTTTCGTCAACAGGATAAACGCTGATCTGGCGCCTATCCCGTCCTTTACGTTCGAACTTAACTCGGCCTTCCACCGTAGCATAAATGGTATAATCCTTACCCATACCAACATTATTTCCAGGATGGAATCTAGTGCCTCGTTGACGAACAATTATGCTGCCTGCGGTCACTAACTGGCTTTCATGTGCTTTGGTCCCCATACGATGAGCGTTAGAATCACGGCCATTGTGGGAACTGCCCGTGCCTTTTTTATGTGCATGCAACTGCAAAATAAGCTTGAACATTTTTTCACCCCCTGTGTTCACGGATGCAAATATACTGTGGATATTTCTGCACCAGATCATTAAGTCCATAAACCATGGACATAAAAAGAGTCTGGGACAAATCATTCGGAGCGTCTGTTAACGCTACTTTCAAAACTCCTTTTTCCTCATTTACGCGGCAGTCTGGTTTTCTCTTTAAATGTCTTTCAAGTCCTATTACAGGCGTCTGAGTAAGTACGGAAACGGAATTGCATATCATAGCATATTCTTCGCCCTCAGTGACTTCCGCATGGCCGTTTACCTTATAACCTGTAATCATTGCATTGTCATCTCTGTATAAATCTATGCTGATCATAAAGGTCAAGCTTCAATTCTAGAAACTTCAACAGTAGTGAACGGTTGCCGATGGCCCTGGCGTTTGCGGTAGTTGGATTTAGCCTTATACTTAAAAACTAGTATTTTAGCGCCTTTACCATGCTCAATGACCTTAGCTACAACCTTCGCACCTTCAACAATAGGTTTGCCGATTTTTACATCAGCGTCATTTACTACGCTCAGTACTTCTTCAAATACAACTTCATCGCCAACTTCTGCGGGTAGTTTCTCGACCTGAAGACGTTCACCTTCACTTACGCGATACTGTTTGCCGCCTGTTTTTATAATTGCGTACATCTATTGCACCTCCCTCATAAGATACTCGCCAAATACGGTACTCTTTCCAGAGTTTACTGAACCTCTTTGTGCGGTTGGAGACGAACTAAAATAAAGTCCATGCTGAAATATTTTATCCTTTTTGGATTTATTTGTCAACTATTATCGAGGATCATAAAAGTGTCCGCATTAAGCCCATCAACGGCTTTAATCTGAATAGAGCAACACAACTGCCTCTCCCAATGCCTAGCTTCTTTCAATCGCAGCCATTCTGCTATCCAAGGATTAGTTTCTATTAGTACGCTTTTTGAGCTTCCCTGTATTTTTAAAAATTCCCGCAACTGACACTTAATTTTTAACGCCAATGTTTCCCTGCTTTCTATCCTACCACTACCTCCGCATACAGGACATGGTGTATAAAGCACTGAAGACAGATTCTGCCGAGACTTTTTTCTGGTAATCTCAACAAGATTAAGCACCGTAATGTCATGCACCTTGGGATTCATCCTGTCTCCGATAAAGGACTGTCCTAAGATATTTAAAATCTCTTCCTTGTGCTCATCAGAATGCATATCAATGAAATCGACCACAATAATACCACCTATATCACGAAGGCGCAACTGCCTTGCAATCTCAACTGCTGCCTGACGGTTTATTTCTGTAATTGTCTCCTCTAGATTTTCCCGGCCGCTAAATTTACCACTATTTACATCAATAACTGTCATGGCTTCTGTGGCATCTATGACTAGATAACCGCCGTTTGGCAATGTTATTTTCCTTGCTGAAATAGATTCTATTTCAGCAGCACAGCCAAAATATGTGAAAATATCTTCTTTTCCCTCGTAAAGAATAAGTTTTATATTTTTTCCCAGGCTTGATCCGTCCAGCAGTTCTTTTACTCTTTTATAAACGATATTACTGTCAATTATTATCTCTTTTAAATCAGTATTTAAATAATCACGCACCATGCGGATGGGCAGATCCAATTCACGGCGCAATAAAGCTGGCGCTTTTGCCATTTTCTCCCTGGCGCACAGTACTCGCCATTCCTCAATAAGTGCTGTAACATCTCCAGCTAAAATTTCTTTTCCTATGCCTGCGGCAGCAGTGCGCACAATAATACCATGCTCCTCATGGCCTATGCTCTCATAAATACCTATCAGGCGTTCCCGTTCTTCTTTATCCATAATTTTTCGGGAGACACCAATATAGGAGGCATTAGGCAGCAACACAGTATATTTCCCTGGAAGGGTAATATCTCTAGTTGCCATGGGTCCTTTAAGGCCGCGCGCATCTTTTGATATCTGTACCAGCAAGCTTTGCCCTTCAGCAACATTAATATCATCGCCCAAATAAAGAAACGCATTCTGCTCGAGCCCTATATCCACAAAAGCTGCCTGGATACCACGTACCACATTGCAAACACGTCCTTTAAAAATACTGCCTACCAGATGTTCTGATCCTGCACGCTCCACCATATATTCAATTAACCGACCGTCTTCCATCAATCCCATGCGTGTTTCATCTTCAGTGGAACCGATGATTATTTTTAGTGCCATTATTATGTTCTTCCTACCTAATCAATATTATTTAGAATATTATATCATGG
>JAJQAO010000024.1 GCA_021203775.1 Phascolarctobacterium sp. | reverse complement strand
TAGATGAAAGTTGATGATACACCCATTGGCGTGCCAAAAATACCCTCTGTCGTAAAATAGAGGTGATCAAACATTTCCTGTACACCTACTCCGCGATGGGCCATTATGCCTGGAATATGATTACCGAAAAACGCATATATTAAGAACACGAAAGCAACTGTAATCATCGGCCATCCGACGACACGCCTTGCAGCCTCAAATACCATAATTGTTCCTATGAGGCCTACAATAAAATCCGTTTCATTATTCATGCCTGCACGCAACACCAACTCATTATAAAAAATAACTATATACATGGAAGTACAGGCGCTTACAACGGCAAATAAAATATCCAATGGGTGCATAGACTGTCTGGACCATGATTTTCTTGCAGGATACAGCAGAAAAATGAGCAGAAACCCAAAAGTAAGATGCACAGCACGTTGAAGCTGAGCGTCTAAAATGCCAAAAGTGGCTGTATATAATTGGAAAATAGCAAATAAAATACATATGCCGGAAATGACGATATTCCAGAATCCCGTCATCTCACGTTTATTGGATTCCTTATCAAATTTTTGCAACACTTCTTCTGCAGAAAGCTCTTGTATATTGTCTTTATCTTCTTTTGCAGACACTGGACTTCTCCTCCTCCTACATTAAAAATAATTTGCAAGCCAATACTGATAACGGTACTGGACTTTTATTTCAACCGCTGTTCCCTGCCCGTACATTTCGCATAAATCGTAGATGTCATCATGATGAACAACGCATGGTCTTGCCTGTACGGCAACACGCAGCTTCACTGTTTTATATGGGCGATTCATGAGAAGGTCAAATTTCCCATCATCGGTATGTTTTATAGTGCCTGGAGCTGCGTCATATGGCAGTCCCCAACCGAAAGTTTCAAATATGGTATGTGTCATTACAAGATCATCAATACCATTAACGGTAAAGAACTCTTCAACCAGTGTTCTTTCCACCGAATGAGTAAAGCGTATATTCCAGACATCTCCCACAGCAGTTACAAAATACTGTGCCGGCTTATTATTCTCGGGGTTAAAAGAAACAATCATTCTGGTTGCGTACCAGCCAAAAACAGTAAGTATTACAGCTATTATAACAAGGCCTGTTAAAAAAGACCGGAAGCCGGCAAATGTCGGTTTCCGGTCTTTGAGGATACACATTACCTAATTATTTCTCCTTAAAGAACTTATCAGCACCAGGAGCCAGTGGAACAGAAACGCCGTTCAAAGCAGTTTCCTTGGATATTACATTAGCAGCTGAGTGAGATGCTTTAATGCGGTCCAAGTTGGTGAAGATGGCCTTTGTAACATCATATGCTGTCTTTTCGTCCATCTTGTTAGTAACTGCCAGCATGCAGAGTATTGCTACAGCATTAACATCAGCATCCTGCTTGTTATAAGTGTTAGCCTTAATCGTAACTTTAGTATAGAACGGATAGTCTTTCATCAGGGCATCAGCTTTATCACTATCAACAGGAATTAACCTGATTACTTTCTGGGTAGCGATATCCTGAATGGCTGCCGTCGGGAAACCTGCAGTTACGAATGCAACATCTACGTTACCGTCTTTCAGAGCGCCAGCTGCTTCACCGAAAGACAGATACTGTACTTTTACGTCATCATATGTCAGACCATAAGCTTTCAGAATCTGACGGGCATTTGCTTCAGTACCAGATCCTGCCGCACCTACTGCAACACGTTTACCCTTGAAGTCGGAAACTGATTTAATATCGGTTCCTGCCAAGGTTACTATTTGTATTGTCTCAGGATAGAGACAAGCCAAAGCCTGCAGGCCGTCAACTTTTTTGTCCTTGAACATTTCAGTGCCTGTGTCAGCATAGTAAGCGATATCGTTCTGTACAAAAGCGATATCAACCTTGCCCTGCTGCAGCAGATTGATATTTGCTACTGCTGCGCCTGTGGACTGAGCGGAAGCGTTAGCACCAGGGATGTTTTTGTTAAGAACATCTGCGATAGCGCCGCCAATCGGGAAGTAGGTACCTGAAGTACCGCCAGTAGCGATGTTAAAGAATTTCTGTGCTCCACCTGCTGCCGGTTTTGCTTCTTCTTTCTTCTGCTCGGTAGCTGCTGGTTTCTTTGGTTCCTCTTTCTTCTTGTCGTCACCACCGCAGCCTGCAACCATGGTAGCCATAACCATGATACCCAGCAGGAATGCTAAGAGTTTTTTCATAAATAATGACCTCCTTTTTTAATATGTGCTTAAAATAATCTGCACCATATTGATTTTACAACATTCGTGAAAAAAAATCAAAATCCTGCAAAATTTATTTAAAAATATCAGTGTATACAAAATACATTTTGCGGAGACATTACATTTTCACGATTGTGTAATATTTAAAACATTAATAAAATATCCCTCGGAAAAACAGTGCGTTTGCTTAAAATACACCTTTGTGTTAGACTTTGTTATAAGAAGACTATAAGGAGTGTGTTTGAGATGACTTCCGGAGCTTATACAATGAGACTCGCTCGTACCCTTTATAATGATGTTTACCGTGCAATGCTGTTTAATGAAAACCAGCAGCCTGTTGCCCATCTCAGAATTGTACCGAACATTCCGTTGGACCGCAGCCAGGTTCCTGAGGATGCTCCGGAGGTACAGGCATTTCTCCTAGTTATTGTAGATGACGCAGATATAAACAAAGATAATCTCATTGACTTTGAAGAACGCGCATCTTACGTGCTGCTGAAACGTTTTTCCACCGAAGTCGTAAACTTCCAGTTCTGCCAATTCTACTATCCTTCCCCTGCCTTTATATTTGACCAGGAGGGTTCTACTGAAAATCCCGTCATGTAAATACAAAATGGCTCAACGTGATACAGATATCTGTATCACGTTTTATTTTGCCTCAATTACTTAATAAATCTTACTTCCTTACAAATTTCTTCCGAAACTTTTTCTTTTCTCTCATTGAAAATAACCTTATTCTTCTCAAAAAGATTGTTACCATTGGCATCTATGGAAACAATCAAAGGCCCTAACTCATGCACACGGCATGTCCAGAGGGTTTCAGGCATTCCCAGATCTTTCCAGTTTGCGCTTTCAATTTCCTCAACACATTTAGCTGCAATTACCGCGCATCCTGCCGGGAATACGCAATGGAGAGCTTTATATATTTTGCAGCCTTCCATAGTTTCCTTACCCATTCCGCCTTTACCGACGATGAGTTTAACACCGGTATGTTTTATGAATTCCTTTTCGAATTTTTCCATACGCATACTGGTGGTAGGCCCTACAGATACCATTTCATACTTATCGTTCCCCAGCGGACGGATAATCGGTCCTGCATGTAAAATAGCGCCGCCGTTGACATCAACGGGCAGTTCCCTCCCGCCTTCAATGAGCCTTCTGTGGGCAACATCACGGCAAGTTGTAATATGCCCCGTAAGATAAATTACATCCCCTATACGGATATCTTCTAAATCTTCTGCCTTAATTGGTGTTGTTAAAATTTTTTTAGCCATATAATTCAACCCCCTTATGGGATGTAATTGTGTAGTTGAGATCCTTGTCGAATATTATATGTCCCTTTCTGTGTGACCAGCATCCTACATTTACAGCTACACCAATAACGGAAGGGTGTCTGGCGGAATTTTCCACATGAACTCCCATTACGGAGGAATTACCTATCATGCCCTGAGGTCCGAGCCCGATTTTGTTAATGCCGTCCTCAAGAAGTCTTTCGAGTTTTGCTGCCCTCTCATTCGGATTATGTTCCCCCAGCGGCCTCATAAGTGCCTTTTTTGACTGAAGGGACGCCACTTCTATAGAAGTTCCGACGCCCACACCTACAAGCAATGGCGGGCAGGCGTTAGGTCCGTAACTTGTCATAATGTCAAGAACAAAATTGACAACGCCCTCATACCCGGCACCAGGCATAAGTACCATGGCCCTTCCCGGAAGCGTACAGCCTCCTCCTGCCATGTAGGTATCGATTTCACAGGTATCACAGTCAGGCACAATCTCCCAGAAAACACTGGGTATATCTTTTCCTACATTAAGCCCCGTATTGTACTCGTCAAATGTTTCAACGCTATTGTGACGCAGCGGGGCCCTTTTTGTAGCCCGGATAACCGCCTCCTTAAGCAGCGTTTCCAGCTCTCCTATAAGCGGGAATTTAGTCCCGCATTTTACGAAAAACTGTATAGCCCCCGTATCCTGACAGGAAGGACGATTAAGCTCTTTTGCAAGTTCCTGATTTTTGAACATTGTTTCATAAATCGACTTTGCCAGCTCTCCTGTTTCTGCATCGCGGAGTTCCTCCAATTTCTTAGTGACGTCATCGGGCAGGACTTTACCACTATAATCAAGAAAACGAGCTATGATATCCGTCATTTTTTCCACGGCCTGCTGATTACTCATATATGAATCTCCCTTCCGCTTATTATTATATGGGCTACGGCCATTGAAAACCTGTGCCAGCTGGTCTTCAATGTACTTTTAATCACAAAACAGTCATTAGTAAAATTATTACATAATTTGTCAGTCTATTGCAACTAAAATCCTTGCACCCGTAAAATACAAAAAGCTTCCGGGAAACCCGAAAGCCTGTTTTTCTTTTGGTGCCGAAGGCCGGACTCGAACCGGCACGTAGGAAACTACGCTTGATTTTGAGTCAAGTGCGTCTGCCAATTCCGCCACTTCGGCGTTTTTATCTCCAGGCTTTATGCTTGGATTGTTATTTATTATACTTTTTTATTATATACATGTCAACTTACATAAACAAGGCTAGCCCTTCCCCTTTTTAAAGATTTTACCAAATAACGGTGATAAAAGCGATATAGCTGCAGCAGCAAGAAACAATAAGCATATGGGCCTGGTTAGGAAAATATCAAAGCTGCCGTCACTCATAATAAGTGAGCCAACGAAATTCTGCTCTGCCATACCTCCTAAAATAATACCGATGATAACCGCCGACATGGAAAATCCAAGTTTATTCAAAAAATATCCTACTATCCCAGCAAAAACCATTACATAAACATCGTTAAAAGAATTATTATATGAATATGTTCCTACAAATGTCATGAGAATGATAATTGGCAGCAATATCTGTATCGGTACATTGACTACCTTAACAAAAAGCCTTATCAAGGAAAATCCCAGTATCCCCATGATGATATTTGCAAGAAACAGACCTATAAAAATTGCATAGACATCTGGCGCCTTTTCCACGAAAAGAAGCGGCCCTGGCTGCAGTCCCTGCACCATAAGCGCTCCCATCATAATTGCCGTTGCGCCATCTCCGGGAATTCCTAATGTCAAAACCGGTATGAAGGCTCCACCCGACACGGAATTATTTCCCGCCTCCGAGGCAACAATACCCTCTGGTTCGCCGTTACCGAAATTCTTACCATTTTTGGACCAATGTTTTGCCTGATCATATGATACAAAAGATGCAATGTCCCCTCCAGTTCCAGGAATACATCCTATAAAGGTTCCTATGCAGGATGACCGTATCAATGTAACAATCACCCTTTTTATATCTTCCAAAGACGGAATGGCCCTGTCAATGTGAAGATGCTGCTCTGCCCGTTTGCCATGATAGCTATCCTCCACGCTCGCAAGCACCTGAGCAAAAGCAAATACGCCTATGAGAACAGGAATGAAAGACACACCCCCCAAAAGATAAGTGGTATCCGCCGTAAAACGGATTGTCCCGCTCATGGCATCTATCCCTACCGTGGCCAGAAAAAGGCCTATAAGTCCTCCCATAACTCCCTTAATGACGCTTCCTGAAGAGACGCTGGTAATTATACTGAGTCCGAAAACTGCTAGCGCAAAATATTCGGGTTTGGAAAACTGGAGAGCCAGTTTCGCCAATTGAGGTGCAAGAAGAATTAAACATATCGTACTGAAAATACCGCCAAAGACACTGGCCATGGTAGAAAGTCCGAGTGCCCTGCCCGGCTGCTTCATCTGAACTGCCATGGGATATCCGTCAAGTGTGGTAGCGACAGATGCCGGAGTACCGGGTGTCCTAAGCAAAATAGCAGAAATGCTACCGCCGTATATTGCACCACAGTAAATCCCAAGCAACATCAATATTCCGCCTATTCCATGGAAACTGAATGCCAGTGGAAAAAGTAGCGCAAGTCCCATATTGACGCTGAGTCCCGGCATACATCCGAATGCTATACCCACTGCCACACCAAAGAATAGGCCTAGTATATTAAGCGGTACCAATATCATTTCAAGCGCACTTAAAATATCTGCCATTTCCCATTACTCCCAAAATATTGACTGCGGCATCTGAGTATGAAGCACAACACCAAAGACAAGATAAATAAAAATAAGCGCGCCAAAAGTCGTTAAGATAACGGTTTTCCGGCTCGCCTCATCCATCAAGGCCATTACACAGGGAATCAATACCGCTGACGCTGGATAAAAACCAAGCAGCGCAATGAGAAAACAGTAAGTTCCTATCATGCCCAGCAGAAGATATACCCGTCTGTTGGCAGGCATACAAAGGAGGACTTTTTCTTCTTTCAGGCGTCCCCTGTTGAAAAATGTATAAATCAGTAGAATAACTGCCGCCGTTCCAAGTGCAACGCCAAGGGCAAACGGCCAGAAACCTGCTCCTGGGCCTGTTTCCGTGAAATCAAGGGAAAAAGCGGCGGACGCATCCATGATAAGTGCACTTATAACAAGACCCAAGACACCTATAAAATAATTACAACATGCCATGCTTTTCATCACAATAACTCCAAAAAACTTTTCCAATAACATTTTAACAGATATTTATATGGATGTCATTACTAGTCACTTCATTAACAAAAAAGGCACCGCGTGATATGAGCGGTGCCTGAAGTATCATTACGCGGCCTTTCTCTTGCCTCTACCGCGCAGGAGCAGCCACAACGGACCTGCGAGGAAAATAGACGTATATGCGCCGCTAGCGAAACCAACCATCATGGCAAAGGAGAAGTTGCGGATTGTATCGCCGCCGAAGAAGAAAATGGATGCCACGGCAAAAAGTGACGTCCCGACGGTATAGCAACTGCGGGTCATAGTCTGTCTGATACTGCTATCCACCATATCTTCAAGACTTTCACTGCGTCTGTGTATCTTAAGATTTTCGCGGATACGGTCAAATACTACTATTGTTCCATTTATAGAATAGCCAACTACCGTAAGCAGTGCAGCGACAAAGGAAGAATCCATTTCAAGTTGCAGCAGTGAAAAACAGCTTAAGGTAATCATAACGTCAATTATAAGTGCTATGATGGCAGCTATTGCAAAACGAAACTCAAAGCGAAATGTTATATAGGCAACCATTAAAAACCAAGAAAGCACGATGGCGGTAACCGCCTGCTGGATAAGTTCACCGCCGATAGTAGCACCTACCTGCTCTACGCGCTGAATGTCGTAGGTACCAAGTTTTGCCTGCATATCGTCCATTGCAGCCCTGCGGACTTCATCCGTTATAACACCCGTACGGATTAGCACCCCCTGTGCACTTTCCGCATTTTCCGTATTGCCTTCAAGCTGTATGATACTGTTCCCTAAATCGTGTTCTTTTAAAACATCGCGTACTTCGGCTACGGAAACTGGTTTTGCAAAATTAAGATCCATTATGGTGCCGCCGGTAAAATCAATGCCGAGGTTAAACCCGCGGAATAACATAGAACCAATACCTATGAGCAGGAAGATAATGTAAATCCCAAAGAAAATCCTATAATTTCTCACTATAGAAAACTTCATTTAGACACCTCCTCCGCTTTACCTACGCCAATACCGAAAAAGGCCGGATTTTTGGTAAAGTTGCTGAATATGAGGAAGCGCAGCAGCATCCTGGTAATGGTTACTGCGGTAAACATACTTAAGATTACGCCAAGAGCCAGAGTTACTGCAAATCCCTTGACGGGGCCTGTCCCCAGATAAAATAGCACGGCAGCAGCCATTAAGGTTGTAATGTTAGAATCAAATATTGTAATGATAGCCCTGGAAAATCCTGCATCCATTGCACTCCTGAGAGTTCTGCCGTTTCTTATTTCTTCTTTGAACCGCTCAAAAATAAGTACATTGGCATCGACCGCCATACCTATCGATAATATAATACCCGCAATACCCGGAAGGGTAAGCGTTGCATCAAGATAACGCATAGCAAGAAGGAGCAGCATTACATATAACAGAAGCGCGACATCCGCTACGATGCCAGAAAAACGATAGAAAATCAGCATAAAAATGAATACACCGGCAATACCAATCATGAATGCCTTTATGCTTTTTTCCTTGGAATCCTGACCAAGAGTCGGACCGACAGTACGGTTCTCCATGACCTCAATTTTTACAGGCAAAGAGCCGCTGCGGAGAAGAATTGCAAGATGTTCCGCTTCCTCAATATTGCGGGAACCGGTAATCTGTGCACGGCCGCCTGTAATAGTTTCCTGAACCACGGGGGCAGTAAGCACCTCATCGTCAAGTACTATTGCAATCTTACGGCCGACATTGCGTGCCGTAAGATCAGCAAATTTCTTGCCGCCCGCCTCATTAAACTCAAGACCCACCGCGGCCTGATTGTTGTTATTAATCTGGGCTTTGGCATCCTTTAAATCGCTGCCCGTTAAAACAACATTGCCTTTATCATCTTCAAAATGGAGCATGGCCGTACGCCCCAGCATGGCAATTGCCTTTTCCGGATCCTTAACTCCCGGAAGCTCAACGATAATGCGGTCCTTCCCCTGCCTTTGGATGACAGGTTCCGTCAGACCTAGTTCATTTACGCGCCTCTCAATAATTTTGACGGCACGGTTTACGGCATCATCATCAACTTTAAGCTCTGGAGTATCCACCGCCTGCAAAACGACATGCGTTCCACCCTGCAAGTCGAGCCCCTGTTTTATGGACTGGCTGAGCGGCGAAATATAAACACAGAAACCACCGATGATCGCAAGTGCAACAATCAGAAATTTCCCGATTTCATTCCATCTCAAAATTATTCCCCCCTGTTTGCTGAGAAATTTTTATTATACCGTTTTCGCACGCCACAAAGTCAAGAGGAACATCCCATATGTCCCTGGGCAGTTCTTCTAGCAGCAGCGCTTCCCAGACAACGCCAATTTTAGTGGCGTTAACCTGCGGCAGGAATCTGTCATAGCAACCTGCACCCATTCCCATTCTGTTCCCATTCTTATCACAAGCCAGTGCAGGTACCAGTACTAAATCAATTATTTTAGAATCAATAATTATTACAGGCGACGGTACACACCGGATACCGTAGCTATCAAACTTAAAGCTGCCGAATTCCGCCAACCGTGCAGGCACGAACTCATTTTCTGAAATCATATGAGGCACGAAGACCTGTTTCCCTTCAGACAGTGCCTGAGAAAGAACGTAATCCACGGACAATTCATTTCCAAAAGCCAAATAGCCCATGATATGCTTTGCCTTACGGTAAGCATCACAGGCTAAAATATTCTGGGCAGTCTTGAGGCTGGCTTCTGCCACACCCGTAAAATGTGTCCGGGCATTCTTCAGGGTTTTCCGCAACTCAGCCTTATTCATAATTTACCCGATTGCCTTGTTTCTTTCCGGGTCCTGGAATCCGCTAACGGCGCTACGCAAAAAGTCTATCTCCACTCCTTCAGCTATTTCCAAAGTCATCTTCTCCTCAGAAAGGGCTGTAATCGTACCATAAACTCCGCCAATGGTAATAATCTTATCCCCTTTTTTCAGGGCATCTAAGAGATTTTTTCTTTTCTGCTGTTCTTTTTTCTGTGGTTTCCAGAGCATAAAATAGAAAATACCTGCCATAAGTATGAATGGCCAGAGAAGATTCAACATTGACATTGGTTCATCAGGCATTTGGACACCTCCATAAAACGATAAAAAGAAATATATCTATGTTATCCGTTATTCTCCGCAAATCGGAAAATTCCTTGTTTTATCCTGATAATTTTCCAAAAAACTTTTACGGAATTCAGGAAAAGCATCGTTGGCGATAGCCTCCCGTATTCTTCTGGCAAAATTCAGCAGAAAATAAAGATTATGGATTGTGAGAAGCCTCATCCCTAAAGTTTCCTCAGCCTTAAAAAGATGCCTTATATATGCACGGCTGTAATTGTGGCAGGTATAGCAGCCACATCCTTCCTCGACCGGCAGAAAATCCTCGGCAAATTCAGCATTGCGCACTACAAGTCTTCCTGTTTCAGTCATTGCAGTGCCGTTTCTAGCGACCCTCGTTGGGAAAACGCAGTCGAACATATCGACACCAAGATTTACAGCTTCCACAATACAGTCCGGAGTCCCGACCCCCATTAAATAGCGGGCCTTGTCCCTGGGAAGCCATTCAGTAGTCTTTCCGAGAATATTATACATCAGGGACTTTTCCTCCCCGACGCTCAGGCCACCGATGCCGTAACCCGCGAAATCCAAATCTGTAAGCTGCTCTGCACTTTGACGCCGCAGATCCGGATACATGCCCCCCTGGATGATGCCAAAGAGTGACTGGTCAATTCTTGTATGTGCCTTTAAGCATCTGTGTGCCCAACGCGAAGTACGTGAAGTAGATTTTTCCACATAATCAAAATCCGCGGGGTACGGTATACACTCATCAAACGCCATGGCAATATCTGATCCTAATGCCTCCTGCACTTCCATGGAAATCTCAGGTGAGAGGAATTTCCTGCTGCCGTCAATATGGGAGGCGAACATAACGCCTTCCTCAGTAATTTTACGAATGGCACCGAGACTGAAAACCTGGAATCCACCGCTATCTGTAAGGAGTCCACGATTATAATTCATGAACTTATGGAGTCCGCCCGCTTTTTTTATAAGTTCGTGGCCAGGCCGCAAAAACAGATGATATGTATTTGACAGAACAATCTGGCTGCCCATGTCATAGAGTTCTTCAGGAGTTAATGTTTTGACTGTAGCCTGAGTTCCCACCGGCATGAACATTGGAGTGTCAAAAACCCCGTGAGGTGTATATAATTTTCCAAGGCGTGCCCCGCTGCGGCGGCATTCCTTAATCAGTTCATATCTAACTGAGTGCATGAAAGACTCCTTTATCACATTCTGTCCGTGATAAACATTGCGTCACCAAAAGAAAAAAAACGGTATTTTTCATTGACAGCCTTCTCATAGGCCTTAAGTATCATTTCCCGGCTTGACATGGCAGATACCAGCATGAGCAGTGTACTCTGCGGAAGATGGAAATTGGTAACCAATGCATCAATAAAACGGTATTTATATCCGGGATATATGAAAATGTCCGTCCAGCCGCTACCGGATTTCACTATACCTCCGGCACCAGCTGTTTCTATAGTACGGACCGCCGTAGTGCCAACAGCAACAATCCTTCTGCCGTCTGCTTTAGCTTTATTAATAACCTCAGCCGTATAAGGAGGAACTGTATAAAACTCACGGTGCATTTTGTGATCTTCAATATTTTCGACACTTACAGGACGAAATGTTCCAAGCCCCACATGAAGGGTAACGAAAACTTCAAGACATCCCATATCCCTGATTTTTTTCAGCAGATCATCCGTAAAATGCAGCCCTGCAGTAGGTGCTGCTGCACTGCCGCGCTCTTTTGCATAAACAGTCTGATAACGCTCCTTATCAGCCAAAGGCTCAGTAATATAAGGAGGCAGCGGTACATCACCCAGTCTGTCAAGAATCTCTTCAAAAATACCATTGTACGAGAATCTGACGATGCGGCCTCCAAAATCCGTATGTGCCATAACCTCGCATGAAAGCTCTTCTCCGAAATTTATTTTTGCCCCAACCTGCAGTTTTTTTCCAGGGCGCACGAGAACTTCCCAATCAAATGTATTTCTGCGTGTAAGAAGAAATACTTCCACATGCGCTCCCGTCTCCTTAATACCGTAAAGACGTGCCGGTATAACCCTAGTATCGTTAAATACCAGCGTATCCCCAGGACGCAGATATTCAGGCAGATCGTAAAATTTCCTGTGCTCTATCGTTCCTTTATTTTTGTCCATCACCAGAAGTTTCGAATGATCCCTCGGTTCTATAGGGTGTTGGGCAATAAACTCTTTGGGCAGTTTATAATCAAAATCTTTTACAAGCATTTTTCTTTCTGTCAAATTTCGGATAGATAGGTCCCGGGGTAATAATGGCGCAGAATCTGTGCACAGGATATTTTTTCATTGGCATTCACCATCCCTCTTGCTCCCCACATGCTGAGGCCTACACCAAATCCCCGTCCGTGTCCCCTGAAAATAACCTTTTCCTCCTTGCCGCCGCTTATCATGTGGTAGCTGCGGGTAATATTTTTCCAGACCGGCTTTTTATCATCATTAACCTTAATATTTATGTCCTTACTGCCTACCGTCATACCATAAGAATTTTCTATCTGAACTTTCAAGGACTCAGGTGCCGGTGTCCCAGTATCTATATCAAAAAAAGTACTGTTCAGTGCAAGCGCTTCAAAAAGAAAATCCCCGCTTACCCTGCATGTTGCTTTGTCACCGCTGAAAATAACATATTTTACCCTGCCGGTTGAAGTACGGTCACTGCCTTTTTCATCAATCGGCGAAAGCCTTATATTTTCAAGCTTCCCTACTTCATAACCATTCTGTTCAAGTATGTTCTGAAGCATAACAGGGGCAACATTATAATCCCATTCGTAGTCAGGACTGTCCTGATCGTAATCCTCAACCGAGCGAAGATAACTGATATCCTTCCTCCATGCTTCCCAGGCAGATTCAGTTCTTCCCCCGCTGCTGGATGTGGTCACGGCCAGCGCTGGTGTTCCGTTCCCGTCTCTTAAAATCTGTCCTGCAGTAGCTTTTACCAGTCCGCTTATAGCATCTTTTTCCCCGTCGATTCCCGGATAAAGCAGTTCTTTATCATTTGCCGTAATATCGTAATAATCGCCTGAATGGATGCTTCTCATATGCCAGGCATAGCTTCTTGCTGCGACAGCCTGGGCCTTTATAGCCTCATCAGGCCACACGGGCGTGGTTTTACCCGGCAGTACGCTGCAGATGTATTGTTCCAGATCAACCACGTTACTGAGTACCAGCATATTCCCGACGGCAATTGCCACAAACCTTCCCCTGTAGGATTTTTTATTTATCTGAGGAACGTTTTTTCCTTCCGAAGCACTGATATAAAGCCGTCTGCCGAAAACGATATTTTCCATGGCGAGTGCCCCATCCTGTGCGTTAAGAAAATACTTTCCCGCAGGAACTATCATATTTTCCGAACCATCGCTTAGGACGAAGTCATCATCACAACTGATTTCAGCGGTAGCCTGACCGCTGACAAGCCCAACGCGTATGGTAGCGGCTAATGCTGTCCCTGCCGAACCAAATACGGCCACCAGCAGACATATGCAGATGATCTTTTTCATTCTAGCTCCTTAACTTTTCACCATAGTTATAAATTTGCTGACGCGGATGAATCTTTCTTTTTCCTCCTTTTTGCCCGTAACGGCATAGCGGTCCCTCTCGCTGAAAATACAGCCGCAATACGACTGCCGGTAAAGTCCCATTTCAAGACTGATTCCTACACCCCTTTGATATCCCGTACGAAAATCCTCGTAGTAAAAAGGAATATCAAACTCTTCTGATGCCGCTTCAGCACATTTTATTATAAGCTCATGCTTCTGGTACGGGCTCACGAGAAGCGTACTGGTAAATGCATCGTATCCGCCCTCAGAGGCAAAATGGGCCGCATAGCGCAGACGCTCCCTGTAACAGAAGGCACACCGTATTCCCGGTTCTTCCAGCATTCCGCGCACCCATCCTTCAAGGTCATATTTTTTATCTATGATAAGGTGGTGCCGTTTTTTCTCGCAGAACTCCATAAGCGTGTTCATCCTGCGCTTAAATTCTTTATATGGATGTATATTGGGGTTAAAAAAGAGAATATCAAACTGCCTGCCGTCAGCCGCAAGTTTTTCTGTCGGATAACAGGAACACGGGCCACAACAGGCATGTAAAAGTAATTTCATTATTTATTCCTTCTCCGGCCACGGAATACCCAGATAACTGTATGTTTCACGAGTTGCCATACGCCCTCTTGGCGTGCGCTGCAACAGGCCGAGCTGCAGCAGATATGGTTCTATAACGTCTTCTATGGTTGCTGTTTCCTCACTGACGGCCGCGGCGATGGTCTCTATTCCAACCGGCCCCCCATTAAATGTTTTCACGACTGTATTTAAAATCCGGCGATCATTACGGTCAAGACCAAGCCCGTCAACCTCCAGTTTTTCAAGTGCCTCTGATGCCAGATCTTTCGTTATGACATCCGCACCGCGGACCTGGACAAAATCACGTACCCGCTTTAAAAGCCTGTTGGCTATACGCGGTGTTCCGCGGCTTCTGCAGGCAATTTCCCTTGCTCCTTCCTCATCAACCGGAATCTTGAGGTACTCTGAAGCATTACGTTTGATAATAATCTTAAGTTCTTCAGGCTTATAGAATTCCAGCCTGCACTGGACTCCAAAACGGTCGCGCAGCGGCGCGGAAATACTTCCAAGCCTTGTAGTGGCACCTATTAATGTGAAATGCGGCAGATCAAGACGTACACTTCTTGCACCCGGTCCTTTACCGATAATGATGTCAAGGGCATAGTCCTCCATGGCGGAATATAAAATCTCCTCCACGGTTTTGGACAAACGGTGAATTTCATCAATAAAAAGAACATCATTATCCCCGAGATTAGTTAAAATTGCCGCAAGGTCTCCCTGTCTTTCTATGGCAGGACCTGAAGTAACACGGATATTTACGTTAAGCTCATTGGCTATGATATTGGCAAGAGTCGTTTTGCCAAGTCCAGGAGGCCCGAAGAGCAACACGTGGTCCAGTGCTTCATTTCTTCCGGCAGCAGCTTTTATAAACACTGAAAGATTGTCTTTCACCTGTTTCTGTCCTATATATTCTTCCAAAAGGCGCGGCCTCAGGCTGTACTGCCATGTATCCCCATCCTTTTCCTGCCCCGTGACAATTCTATCATTGAATTCCATTACTTCCTCCCTGCAAATAGCTTCAAAGCTTTTCTTAGAATTTCCTCACCCGACAGACTCTCGCAGTCAGGTATTTTTTTCAGCACCGGCATGATTTCACTATTGCTATATCCTAACGAAATAAGTGCTTCCACAGCCTCCGTTAGGGATTCATTCCCGTATTTCTCCTGTCCTCCAGCGGAAATATTCTTTTCATCAATACCGCCTACCTTGTCCTTCAGTTCAAGCACCATGCGCTCGGCAGTCTTTTTTCCTATTCCCGGCAGGCTTACCAGGAGATTCATATTCTTATTTCTGACGGCAAGATAAAAGCTGTCCGGCTTTACGGCAGAGAGAATGCCAAGGGCGATTTTAGGACCGAGGCCGCTTACTGTAAGCAGAAGCTCGAATAAATCGTAATACTCCTGGTTTATAAAGCCGTAAAGCAGCACCGCATCTTCGCGCACGGCAGTATGTATTATGAGCCGGACACTGCTGCCAAGCGACATCTGTGCCAACTGGTCTGCCGGCATGAAAACACGATAACCTACACCTCCAGATGTATCTATTATACAATTGTCTGCTGTCAGAGAAGCTACTGTTCCCTTAAGTGCTCCTATCATTTATATCAACTCCTGCCATCTTAAGGTTGATGCCGTATGTGCCCCACAGATAGCAATGGCAAGGGCATCGGCCACATCATCCGGTCTAGGTTTTTCTCTTATGTTAAGCAGGCGCTGAACCATAAATGTCACCTGTTCCTTATCTGCACTTCCCGTGCCCGTAACTGCCTGTTTAATCTGTATGGGCGTGAATTCCAAAACAGGAATTCCTTTATTTGCCGCAGTAAGCATGGCAACCCCTCTTGCCTGTCCCACGGCTATGGCGGTAGTTACATTCCTGTTGAAAAAAAGTTGCTCAATACTCATGATATCAGGCTTATACTCCTCAATAACAGAAGTAAGCGCATCGTATATTTTCTTCAGTCTGAGCGCGGCCGCCATGTCTTTTTCAGTAACTACGGCCCCATAATGAAGCGCCTTCAGTCTGTTGCCCGTCACGTCAACAAGACCGTATCCGCAGATTGCGGTACCCGGATCTATTCCCAAAACCAGCAAAATTATTCCCCATTTCTTATACAAAAAAGCAGGCAAGATCCTGCCTGCTTTCCTTTCTATTCCTCTTCATCATCCGGCAAGTCAGCGCTGAGGAAAACATCCTGTACATCATCCAAATCCTCAAGGGCATCAACCATTCTCTGCACCTTCGCGGCATCCTCAGGAGTAAGTTCAGTATAAGTATCAGGCACCATTTCAAGATCGGACATTTCCGTTTCGATATTATTATCCGCAAGGGCTTTTTCCACTGCATCAAAAGACTGGGGATCAGTAATAATCTCAAAGCCGTCTTCCGTAGTTTTAATGTCCTCGGCACCGGCATCAAGTACGATCATCATAAGATCATCTTCCGTCACTCCCGTCTCGTTGCTGACGGAAAATATGCCTTTCTGCTTGAACATATAGCTCACGCTGCCGGTTCCCCCGAGATTGCCTCCGTGCTTGGTAAATACATGCCGCACGTCTGCTGCGGTACGATTGCGGTTATCCGTAAGTGTTTCAACCATTATGGCAACACCTGCAGGACCATACCCTTCGTAGGTAATCTCCTGGAAATCAGCGCCCTCTGCCGCCCCCAGACCCTTCTGGATGGCACGCTGAATATTGTCTTTGGGAATGTTATTGGCCTTAGCTTTGGAAAGGGCCAGTTTTAATTTCATATTACCGACAGGATCAGCCCCGCCAAGGCGGACGGCTATCGTAATCTCCCTGCCGATTTTAGTTGTTACTTTGCCTCTCAGGGCATCTACCCTGCCTTTTTTGTGTTTAATATTCGCCCATTTAGAATGTCCCGACATGATTAAATCCTCCAAACCGAAATGTTACTTTAATATTTACTGAACATTTACTCTAGTATTATACTATGACATGCTCATTTTTACAAGCTGAAAGGGCCGTATCAGGTAACTTTGAAATACAAAAACATGGTATTATTACGCGCATTCACTGCAAGGATGATTCTGTATCTCTGCAGCCCACATATCCAGGATGTAACTGTAAGTCTTCCGCAAGAAACATTAGTCAGTATTACACGTCAGTTTCGTCATTTACTCCCTCAATATTTACAAGTTTCCGGCCGGTAATCTCTGCCCTTTTCTGGGCCGCCTCAACAGCACTCTGGGCCTCTTCAATTTTTTTAGCGGCTTTTTCCAGTGACTCCGAGAGACTGGCAAGATCCCTGTTTACACCGGCCAGCAGTCGCCATACCTCATCCGTTTTCTCCTGAATGGCAAGAGTCTTAAATCCCATCTGAAGGGAATTAAGCAGAGCAGCAAGAGTAGTTGGCCCTGCAATACATACGCGGAAAGTACGCTGCAGATCGTCCGCGAGCCCCGGAATATTTAATGCTTCCACAAAAAGTCCTTCACTTGGCAGGTACATGATGCCAAAGTCCGTAGAATATGGCGGGCAGATGTATTTATCACGGATATCTTTCGCCTCTTTTTTCAGACGCCGTTCCAGTTCCTTTATTGCATTCCCGGCAGCCTCAGCATTTCCGGCCTCCCTGGCATTCTGAAGCCTCTGGTAATCCTCCTGCGGGAATTTGGCATCAATAGGGAGAAATATCTCCTGTTCCCCGCCCGGCAGGCGAAGTGCAAATTCTACCCGACAGCCGCTTCTGGGATTTACTTCCACATTCTCCGCAAACCGCCCCCTGGGTAGCATGTCGCGGAGCAGGATTCCGAGCTGGATTTCGCCCCAGATACCACGTGTTTTTACATTGGATAAAATACGCTTTAGATCATCAACACCGCCTGCAAGCCCCTGCATTTCCCCCAAGCTGCGGTGCAGTTCCTCTAACCTCTGGCTGACAAGGGAAAACCTGCGCGTCAGGGAATCATCCAGTTTTTCGTCCACCGTAACCCTGATACGTTCAAGATTTTTATCCGTAAGATCGGCAAGCCTTGCAACGCGCTTGTCTATATGCTCGCTAAGGCGGTCGGAATAAGCCTGGGCTTCCATCCTTGTCGCCTGGGCAAGACTGCTCTGTTCTCCCCTTAAATCGCGCAGACCATCGTAAAAGGTCCTTTCCATAAGCTCCAGCCGCTGCAGTTCCTCATATCTGCCCTGCCTGCTGCTTTTACGCAGCATCTGGATTAAGAGAAAAATAACTGCCAGGAAAAGTACCGCTGCCACGCTGAAAAGAATTAATAAAGTCTGTTGTTCCATCTCATCCATCCCTGTCCACATTACCATTATCGCTAATTCTAGTTTACCATAAAACATGCACCCATGCTACCGCGCAAGTGCAATGACAAGTGCCGTTCTGCTGCTATTGACATCAGAAAAGGACATAAGTAAAATTATCTTAGTTTATTATATTAAGGAGATGCTGCAATGTCTCTTGAAAGGGCACGTAATCATCTGCAGCAGTTCGGTGCTGCAGAACGCATTCTGGAATTTCCCGTTTCCAGTGCCACTGTTGAACTGGCCGCAAAGGCGGCAGGGTGCGAACCGGCGCGCATAGCAAAAACACTGTCATTCCGGATTGGGGAAAACTGTATTCTTATCGTTACCGCCGGTGACAGTAAAATTGACAATACCAAATACAAGCATTTTTTCGGCACCAAGGCCAAAATGCTCTCGTCAGATGAAGTGGAAACCATGGTCGGCCACGCTGTTGGAGGAGTATGCCCGTTCGGCATTAACGAAGACGTGAAAGTCTATCTCGATATTTCCTTAAAGCGCTTTACTACCTTCTTTCCCGCCTGCGGCAGCCATAACAGCGCCATAGAACTTACACCGGAAGAACTGGCAGAATTCTCCTGTAACTGCCAGGGCTGGATTGACGTATGCAAAGCATGGCAGGATGCAGATTAATAATTAATCATAATTAAGAATAATATAACCGTTTCCAAAACCGCCCGGCAGGGAAAGCCCGGCGGTTTATTTAAATTCCGCAAAAAACTTGCACCCATAATTTATGGGTGCAAGTAAAACTGCCAGCTTAATTTATTCTTCTTCAGATATTGATATTTTTTCAATGTCAGAATCTTCAAACCTGCTGTTTTCCCTTCTGTCCCTGTCACGATTATGATTATTCAGGCCGTGATGCTGACATGGCAGCCTGTTTGCACGTGATCCTGGCATCCCGACATTAAACGGAAGGCCCTTGCAGAGAATACACTGCTTTAAAAACAGGTTGACTGCAGTAGACATATCAAGACCCAATTCTTCAAACAGTTCCGTAACTTCTTTTTTTACGTCGGCCTTAATCCGGATCTGTGTCTGGATCTTCTGTCCTACATCTTTTTGGTACATGTCCTTTTTATTCGGATCCATAATGAATAATCACCGCCTCTGTTATCATTATAATATCATCTGCTTTACAATATCAACCGTGCCGCTGATTTTTCTTCTGCAGAATTATCCGGCAAACCTGCTGCGGCAATCTGAATACCCATCCTTGGAATAGAATATCCCTTCTTTCTTGTACCACCTGCCAAACATCAGCGTTCCGCCTTCTTCACGAAATATCAGAAGTCTTGATGACCCTATTATTTTCTCTATACTCCTTTTTACATGCGGATTATCCAATCCGGTTTTTAAATTAGAGAGCAGTCCGGCCGTAAATATCATTGTATCAGAACAGTCGGACTTCATTCCTTCTGCAGGCGTGCAACTGGTTACCGTGCCATTGTGCATGACGGCAATTTCTGCACTGTCATTTTCCTTTTTCATGTCACGCGTGTCTGCCCTGACAGGAAAAGGATGGCAGCAGCCTGCTGATATCCTGCCGCTGGTTGCCAGTCTGCAGTGGACGGCATTCTCCGCATCCGCCGGGATTTCATGATAGGCTTCCAGTAAATCATCAGCCGTCATGAAACCTTTACGGATTTCAATGAGCCCGCTTTCGGGTTTATACATGAAACCCGCCCCATGCGGATTATTCCTGAACATCATCTTAATAGTTTCATCCTGTATTTTCCCTCCCTTAGGAGCGTAAGCAATAATGCACATGGTTAATCCCTCCTTTATCCCGTAAAATTTTCTTCTTTGTTTTCTGCTTCTTTTTAATTTCTCTTCCGCATTCTCCTGGTGGAAGGCGCTGCGGATTTAATTAAAGCATTTGCCATACATTATCGTTCCCCCTATTAATATTATATTATTTATAGTTTACATTGTCAACCTTTTAAAGATTTTTTTATATTTATTTAAAAGATCCCCATTTTATCTTAAATAGGGATTTTGCAGCAGTTTTTTTGCTATAGCTTAGGACCTGGCCGTTTTATGTTTCCCGGCTGTCAGGAAATATTACTGATATACAATGTAAATTTTAACAGTAATTTACATGAATACGTAAAAATCCCGCCGGATTTTCCGGCGGGATTATAAATCAAATATTTAACCTGGACGTCTTACTGGTTATCGTCAGATTTTTTGTCAGCTGCCATGTTCGGAAATTCCTTATTGAAAATTTCTACTTCTTCCGGTGTCATGTTGGAAGGATAATCGGTATAGAAATTGTAGATTTTTTCCTTGTCAAAGCTGAACTGCCATTCCCCGAGAACAGGATCACCGGCGGCACTTAGTGTGCTTACCAGCCATATTTTGCTTTCCGGACTGCTCTTTTCAAAAACAAGTTTTCCTAATACCGCCTGATATTTTTCCGCTATTTTCTGCAGCTGGAAAGGCAGCTCGGTAACAGCCTTTGCGTTTATTATTTCTTCCTGAAGTTTATCCGCAATGTTCGTCGTTATTACATTTGAAGCCATTAAATTATCAACATAATTTAACAGCTCTGCCTGCAATTTACTCCACTTTGCGTCCAGTTTTGCCATGCCTTTCTGACCTTTCTGTTTCGTTGTTCATTAATACTCTGATGTTTACAATCTATTTAAGTTGCCCTTATATTATACCACATGTCAGCGCTTTTTAACCTTTACCTTAGTAAAGTCGCTCTTTGAATTATAAACCCTGCGCACGGAGTCAAATATCATCTCATCCAGACTTCCGGGAGTAATATCCCTAAACTCTTCGGGGGTATTTACGGACTCTTTCTGACTGCCGTCACTGTTAAGAACAACATAAGATAAGGTTCTTATCTGTCTCTTATCCAGATTTATTTCAAGATTTTCAAATTTCTGGGTGTTATCCTTCATATCATGAACCAGCACCCACGCATTTGCGTATTTGGCGGATTGGGCATCGGAAAATGTCATGTTGTCACGGTCAATCCAATATTCCATATCACTCGATGCAGCCAGACGCCACCACTTACTGGTATCAGGCCTCTCAAATGCCCCGCATACTGTGGAGAACATCATTATTACAAAAAAGAGTGCTATTATTTTCTTCATTGGTCGTACCTCCTGTGAAACTTTATTTTTTACTGCCGGCATTCTGCCAGAGATACCATACTGCCAGAGATCTCCAAGGCCGCCAATGCTCAGTTATTTTTGTTACTTGTCCCCGTTTGGGAATCTCTGGAAGTTTCATCAGCCTCTGCAGCTCCTTTTTGAAAATAAAATCTGCTGAAGGCACAACATCCTTACGGCACAATGCCAGCAGAAGAAACATTTCTATAGTCCACTGCCCGAGGCCGCGTATCTGCAGCAGCTGTTTAGAAATCTGGCTGTCCGTCATTTCGGGAAATTTATCCATGGTTATTATGCCGTCTGCAATGGCACCAGCAAAACTTTTGGCATAATCCACTTTCTGCTTAACTAAGCCCAAAGCACATAAATCCTCATCTTTAGCTCCAAATACCGCCTTTGGAGTAATGGGGCTTCCCAGAAAATTTTCCATTTTCTGCATTAAATCCTGGCTTACCTCTGGCGGAAGCTGCTGCGCAACTATGCCTGAAAGAAGAATGGAAAAATATTCCTCCTGCTTCTTCGGGGACAGGGGGCATGGTGAAAACTTTTTGATTATAGGAGCCAGTTCTGGAGCGTTTTCGCACAGGTACAGATCACCTGCTGCCCAATCTGGGGGTTGGCACATAAACAACCCTACCCTTCATAATATAGTTTTAATAATTTCTTTATAATTATAATACGAAAGATTACTTCTTTCAAATGCCAAATAGTACCGAAAGGAGAAAAAAACTTGCTTTTGAGCAGAAGTTATGATAACATTTACAAATGTCAAGCGACACTGGATTGGCCCGGTGGTTCAGTTGGTTAGAATGCCGCCCTGTCACGGCGGAGGTCGTGGGTTCGAGTCCCATCCGGGTCGCCAATATATGCGGAAATAGCTCAGTGGTAGAGCACCTCCTTGCCAAGGAGGGGGTCGCGAGTTCGAATCTCGTTTTCCGCTCCACAGGGGTATAGCTCAATTGGTAGAGTAGCGGTCTCCAAAACCGTTGGTTGTGGGTTCAAGTCCTACTGCCCCTGCCATACGAAACTAAAGGCGTAGAGCCATCTCTACGCCTTTACTATTTTTGCTATACTGAAAAACCGTTAGTCAATGCTAGCAACGTGCTAGCATTTTTTATTTTTTCAGTTCATCAAAAAGAAATTTGTTTTTTACTTTTATATAAGTCCCCTTCATTCCTAGGGATTTTGTTTCAATCAGATCAGCACTTTCAAATTTTCGCAGGGCATTGACAATAACGGAACGTGTAAGTCCCACCCTGTCGGCAATTTTTGATGCAACCAGAACTCCTTCTTTACCGTTCAGTTCACTTATGATATTTACGATGGCCTCCAGCTCAGAATATGACAATGTGGAAAATGCTATCTGCACCATCGCCTTTTCTCGCGCTTCTTTTTCAATATGTGCTTCCCTTACATGCAGAATTTCCACACCAACAACGGTTGCAGCATATTCTGCCAGCAGCAGATCCTCATCATCAAATTTATCATTATATTTGGCCAGAATCAAAGTCCCTATGCGTTCCCCATTGCCATAAACTGGGACTATTGTGGTCATTTTTTTGTTAAAGGTACAGTCCATGTCATTAAGGAATGAACAGCGTTTCCCACTATGGGGAATATTTGCCACTGTTTCTTTTACATCCATTACAAATTTCATGTAATCAGCGGGAAAGCATTTATTCTTCAAGACCTGTTCCCGCATAATTTTGCATTCGAATTCACTTATTAATGAATATCCCTTCACTTTACCGCTACGACCTATAATGTAAATATTGGCGTTAATAACGTCCCGCAGAAGCCCGGCAATGGAATTAAATTCTACTTTATCACCTTTTTGGAGCAATTTATTGATTTTCCTTGTTTTTTCCAAAAGTTCCATAAAAGAGTCCCCTCTAAAACATTTCATTATCTAAGCACGGGGATGGTTTTTCTGGTATACGCTGGCAATACGTTCCGTGCTCACATGTGTGTATATCTGTGTTGTAGATAAGTTCGCATGTCCCAAAAGTTCCTGCACGGCCCGTAAGTCTGCTCCGTGCTCAAGAAGATGAGTAGCAAAAGTATGCCTTATGGTATGCGGACTGACATTTTTATGAATAGCCAGCATAGATAAGTATTTATCCAATATACGCCGAACGCTTCTGTCCGTCAGTACTCCTCCACGGCTGTTGACAAACAGGAAATTATGATTTGGCGTATTGTATTTTTCCATTATTATCTTTCTGCTTTTACTGCAATAATCAGCCAATGCCTTACAGCATGTTCTCCCTAAAGGAACTATACGTTCCTTATTGCCCTTTCCCAGCAACAATACGTAGCGGTTCCCTAAATCAACTTTTTCCATAGTCAGACCGACAAGTTCCGAAACACGGCAGCCTGTGGCATACAACAATTCCAATGCTGCCCTGTCGCGCATCCCCAGAGTGGTCTTTTCAGGCATGTCCAGAAGTTCATTTATTTCCGTTTCTTCCAAAAACACCGGCAGTCTTTTGTCCAGTTTCGGGGTTTTTACTTTACTGAATGGATTGTACTCAAGGTGGTTTTCCCTGACCAGATATTTGTAAAAAGAGCGCAGGCTGGAAATCCTCCTGGCTATAGTACGTCTTGCATACTGTTTCTGATTCAGCTCCGCAAGATAAGCTCTTATATCAAGAGGACCTATTTCAGCAAGATCAAATTTTCCATTAAAACGCTGATTCAGAAATGTATAGAAACAGTTAATATCTTTTTGATAATTACTGGCAGTAAGTGGTGAGGAATTTTTTTCCACGCTCAGATAATTGATGAATTTTTCCAGATATTTCTGCTGTGTAGCAACCATTATTCTGACAACTCCTTGTTTTCCTATGGTAGCATAAAAGCTGTATACCCCGCAAGATAAATTTGTCATTTCCGGAATAAGAAAACAGCTGATGCAGATACTTCTTTCCGCATCAGCTGTCCGTATTTTTATGGTAACGGGAATTCTTTCTGAAAAACTGCCAAAGATTCCAGTGCTCTTTCCGCAATAAGGACATTCCTTTCACGTTTCTTCCGTATTTTTTGTTTAAGGGGTGGAATCAGGCCAAAATTTATATTCATAGGCTGAAAATTTTTTATGTCAGCACTACTGATATAATTAGCCAGTGCTCCATGCGCAGTTTCCGACGGGAACCGGATTTCTGGAAGTTTCAGAACTGATCTTGCGGCATGTATTCCGGCCATAAGCCCTGATGCCGCTGATTCAACATAGCCTTCTACCCCGGTTATCTGTCCTGCAAAATAAAACCGCTTTTCACTGCGCAGGTTAAATCTGTTATCCAGAAGCCGCGGCGAATTTAAATACGTATTTTTGTGCATAACGCCATAACGTAAAAATTCTGCCTTTTCAAGACCGGGAATCATACCAAAGACACGCTTCTGTTCAGGCCATTTCAAATGGGTCTGGAAACCCACAATATTATACATGGAAGCATTTGCATCATCCTGCCTGAGCTGAACTACGGCATAAGGTTCTTTCCCAGTACGCGGATCGATAAGTCCCACTGGCTTCATAGGGCCGAAGCGCATGGTGTCTTCCCCTCTTACTGCCATCTCTTCTATCGGCATGCAGGCTTCAAAAAATATTTCTTTTTCGAACTCTTTGACAGGAGCTGTTTCCGCATTGCACAAGGCCTGTCTGAAGGCAATGTATTCCTCTTTTGTATCAAAGGGACAGTTGAGATATGCGGCGCCGCCTTTATCATAACGCGAAGCCCGGTATATCTTATCATAATCTAAAGAATCAGCTGCCACTATAGGCGCTGCCGCATCATAGAAGTAAAAATAATCCCCATCTATGAGCTTCCGTATATTATCGGCCAAATCTTCTGATGTCAGAGGGCCGCTGGCAATTATAACCGTTCCCGCAACGCTATCAAGATCAGTTATTTCTTCAGCCTGTACGTTTATGAGCGGATGGTTTTTTATTGATTCCGTAACCCCTGAGGCAAAGCCTTCACGGTCTACAGCCAGGGCTCCGCCTGCCGGTACCTGGTGGCAGTCTGCTTCCCGCATTATTAAAGAACCCAGTCTGCGCATCTCTTCCTTAAGCAACCCGACGGCATTTTCGATATTAGCGGCACGCAGGGAATTGCTGCAGACCAGTTCGGCAAAAAGATCCGTCCGGTGAGCAGCGCTCCTTTTAAGGGGACGCATTTCATGAAGAATCACAGGCAATCCGTAACTGGCGATTTGCCAGGAAGCTTCACAGCCTGCCAGACCTGCACCGATGACATGTACAGGATTACTTCCCATTTTTTACTGCCTTTTTTTCAGGGCGCCCCTTGGGGCAGTTCTGATCTATGCAATAAAGCCGTTTCCTGCCTGTTCTTTCTATATGTTCAACCATTAATTTACCGCATTCAGGACATTTTTTATCTGTCGGCCTGTCATAAGATATAAAGGAACATGTTTTGCCATTTTCCCCATTATTTTCACATATGTAAAATGTTTTACCTTTTTTACTTTTGCGTTCAACTATTTCCCCATTGCATTCCGGACATCTAAAACCTGTTCCTTTGGAAATAGGCTTTATGTTATGGCATTTAGGAAACCCGGGGCATGCCAGAAATTCCCCATTCCTGCCGCGTTTGATTACCATCAGTTCCCCGCATTTATCACAGTGAACTTTTGAAATTTTTGGAGGAACTTTTATTATTTTCGTATCTGCCTTTTTAAGCCATTCGTAAAACTCATCCCAGAATTTATGCAGGATATAACTTTTATCGGTTTTATGTTCAGCTATTTCATCCAATTCCGTTTCCATCTGGGCAGAAAATTTTTCGTTAATCAGTTTTTTGAAATGTTCTGTAAGCATTTCTAAAACCAGACGGCCAAGCTCCGTGGTAACCAGTTTTTTTGCTTCCCTGCGCACGTACCCGCGGGCAAGTATTGTCTGGATAGTCGGCGCATAAGTGCTCGGACGCCCAATCCCTTCTTCTTCAAGCACTTTAACAAGGGTAGCTTCTGTAAAAGGCGCAGGCGGCTCAGTAAAATGCTGTTTGGCCGGAAGCAGTTTATGTAGCTGCAGTTTGGTACCGGCCGCCAGATACGGAACCATCTTTTCTTTTTCATCTTCAGCATCCTTACCCGCTAATTTCATAAATCCAGGAAATTTAAGTGTGCTTCCGCTTGCGCGCAACTGATAATCGCCTGCATCAATGTCCAGGCTGGTAACAACGTAAACGGCATCGCGCATCTGACTTGCAACAGCCCTTTCCCAGATCAGGGAATACAGTTTGCGCTGGTCAGGTGACAGATGGGCAGCTATATCTTTCGGCAGGCGTGCAATACTGGTAGGCCTTATGGCTTCATGGGCATCCTGTGAATTTTTCTGACTGCTGAACACATTGGGTCTGCCCGGCAGGTATTCTTTCCCATATTCTTTTTCAATATGATTTCTTATTTCACTGCATGCAGAATCGGCAAAACGTACGGAATCCGTCCTCATATATGTGATAAGACCTGTCTGCCCTTTTCCTAAGGAGACCCCTTCATAGAGCTGCTGGGCTACCATCATGGTTTTTTTTGCGCTGAATCCCAGTTTTTTATTGGCTTCCTGCTGCAAGGTAGAAGTTGTAAAAGGAGGCATTGGGCGACGTTTCCGTTCACTTTGTGTTGCCGCACTGACAATATACTCCGCCTTCTTTAAGGCATCTTCGGCAATATGGGCATCTTTGTCATTATTTAATTTAAGTTTTTTCCCTTTGTATTTTACTGCTTCTGCTTCAAAAATAGGACATTTGCTGTTTTCACGTAATTTGACGTTTAACGTCCAGTATTCTTCAGGAACAAAAGCGGCAATTTCCTTTTCCCTGTCGGCGATAATTTTCAATGCCACGGACTGGACCCGTCCTGCACTGAGCCCGTTGCAGATTTTGCGCCAGAGGAGCGGACTTAATTTATAACCGATGATACGGTCAATAATACGGCGGGTCTGCTGTGCATCCACCTTGTCAAGATCAATGGAATGCGGCTGTTTCAATGCCTTTTTTACAGCATCAGCTGTGATTTCATGAAATTCAATGCGGCATTTTTCCTTGGGGTCAAGTCCCAAAATATGTGTCAGATGCCAGCTGATGGCTTCACCTTCCCGGTCAGGGTCCGTCGCCAGATAGATTTTTTTGGATTTTTTTGCCTGGGTTTTTAAGGTTTTGATAAGATCCCCTTTGCCCCGTATATTTATGTACTTTGGTTCAAAATCATTATCTATGTCAACGCCGATGGTGCTTTTAGGCAAATCCCTTAAATGCCCCATCGAAGCACATACAGTATATTTGCTTGTGCTCAGAATTTTTCCTATTGTTTTCGCTTTAGTGGGAGATTCGACTATTATAAGATCTTTTGCCATTTGTTTCCTCCTGTATGCGTTAATAATTTTGCAACAGACTGCGCAATATTAACGCAATCCTGCTTATCTCACGGTTTTTATTTTATCATGGCGAAGATTTTCTTCCATTATAGTTACCTTTACCCATATGGTCAAGGCCATATTTTTTTGAAAGCTCATTTAAGACGTACTGACATATCTCCTGCGCGGCATCAGTCTTTGCCGAAAGATCTTTTTTTAAATTGCATGATGTTGCCTCCCGGCTGCAGAAATCAGTTATGTGTTCGGTAAGTTCTCTTATTGTCCAGGATATTGATGCCAGGTCATGCCTCTTTAGGAATTCGGCATTTTTAGTCTCCTGCCCCGGTAAAGGACTGTAAATTATAATTTTGAGTCCCGCAGCCAAAGCTTCCGATACCGTAAGTCCTCCTGCCTTGGTGATAATAAGGTCAGCCCCTCCGATTAAATCAGGTACCAGCTCCGTAAATCCGTAAATTTCCACTTCACCTTTAAAGCGTTCTGAAAGACGCTGACGCATTTTCTCATTATGCCCGGTAACAGCTACAAAATGCAGGTTTTCCGGGTACCGTCCGCCGAAACCGGCTATAATATCTTCCATGGGGAGCATGCCTTCCCCGCCGCCCATGAGCAGGCATATTTTTTTATCCGGCGCCCAGCTGAAACGTCTGCGGCAGTCCTCCCTGTTCTGCCGGATGAACTTATTTCTTACGGGGATTCCAAAAGCCTGTACGTCACTTTTAACAGTAATTTCTTTTCTAAGTTCCTCGTCTGCTATAAAATAGCAGTCCACGTCATCATAAAGCCACCAGCGGTGAACCGTGTAATCCGTTACTACCGCACCCAGATAGAAATTCCCCTGCTCCCGCTTTTTATACGCTGCCATAATCCCTGCAGGCGTGGCATGGGTAGCTATTACGGCATCAGGATTTATTTTACTGATATATTTTCCCAGAACCCGCGCGAAAAAATCATTAATGCAACTACGCAGGCGCAGGGAACCGTCCCTGTTATTGCCCCATGCATAAAGACGTTTATATATCACAGGTTTTTCCGACGATATATATACATAACTTTTCAGGATAAATGAACGTAATGCATTAGGAAGAACATCAAAAATGCTCCCATGGATGACTTTTATATTATCATATTGGCCAAAGCTTTCTTCCAGCGCCTCAGCCGCCAGTCTGTGCCCAGACCCGATGGGGGCGGATAAAAGCAGAATGGTATAAGATTTGCCGGCAGTGTCCATGAAGTTCTCCTCTGCTAAATTTTTCTTAACCGCTTGAATAACCAGTACTATTATTGTATTATTTAATATATATTTAAACTAAGTTATATTTTCCAAATTATAAAAACGGAATTAATACACGGAGGCCAATGCTATGAAAAAAAGGATAGCTGTTGAAAAATTCCATTTTCCCGTAGAACGGATAAAATCAGGCTATTACAGTGATGCATATTTTTTAAGGACTGAAGAAATATTAAACGGCGATAACCACCATCCGCGTGTCATGATGCAGGTTTTTACACGCGAGCATGTCGTAGTATGCGGTATAGACGAAGTTATAGCCCTTATAAAGACCTGTGCACATCATCCGGAAAACATTGTCATCAACGCTCTCTATGACGGTGACGAGGTATCTCCCTGGGAAACAATCATGACTATTGAAGGTGATTTGGCTGATTTTGCGCATCTCGAAACCATATATTTAGGAATCCTGGCGCGCCAAAGCCGTATTGCAACAAATGTCCGCAATGTTATAAAGGCTGCTAATGGTAAATCTGTATTATTTTTCCCTGCCAGGTATGACATTTACCAGACCCAGGAATCCGACGGATATGCTGCAATGGTCGGCGGCATTAAGGGGTTTTCAACGGATGCTAATGCGCTGTCCAGCGGAAGCAAAGGTCTCGGGACCATTCCCCATGCCTTAATCGCCTCTTATAACGGCGATACGATTGCCGCAACGGAAGCATTTGATAAATATGTGGCCGAAGGAATAGCCCGCATTGCGCTTGTCGATTTTGACAATGACTGCGTGAATACGGCTCTTGCCGTAGCGCGTAAACTCGGACGAAAACTTCAGGCCGTACGCCTTGATACTTCAGGAAGCATAGTCGATAAAAGTGTCCTGCCGCAGATGGGTATGTTTAATCCCACCGGCGTCTGCAAGGAACTGGTCTTTAATGTACGCAAGGCCCTTGATGCGGAAGGATTTGATTATGTGAAAATCGTGGTATCAGGAGGCTTTGATGCCAAACGCATAGCTGACTTTGAAGCAGCGGGCGCGCCTGTTGATACCTATGCCGTAGGTTCCAGTTTCTTTGACGGCAATATTAATTTCACGGCAGATGTAGTTGCCGTTAACGGAAAAGAATGTGCCAAAGCCGGACGCAGGCTTATCCCCAATCCCCGCCTTGAGCTTGTAAAATAAAAGTGAGAAGGGAATTTTATGAGTTTAAATGCCACACCTTCATCAGAACGTACCCATATAGGAATTTTCGGCAGACGCAATGCAGGCAAATCCAGCCTGATTAATGCCCTGACCTCCCAAAATATCGCCATAGTCAGCGAATATAAAGGAACTACTACGGACCCCGTCTACAAGGCCATGGAACTGCTGCCTTTAGGCCCTGTGGTTATTATTGATACCCCCGGTATTGATGATGACGGTACATTGGGGAATCTGCGTATTGAAAAAGCCTATCAGGTTTTAAACAAAACTGATATCTCCATCCTCGTAATAGACGGAGTTATCGGCATAGCACCTGAAGATGCTGCCCTTTTAAAGCATATACGCAGCAAAAACGTACCGTTTGTGGTAGTATTCAATAAAAGTGAACTTTTGGATGCCGCCAAGCGTACTGATCTTGCCGGCAAGCTGAAAAAAGATCACGATCTTTCCTGCTTTTTTGTCAGTACCGTAACCGGCGAAAATATCATTTCCTTAAAGGAATCCCTGGCACGGCTTGTTCCAAGTGAACAGCCGAAGGAACTTGTCGGTGACCTGCTTAAGCCTTCAAATATAGTCATTCTGGTTATCCCCATTGACAGTGCCGCTCCTAAAGGACGGCTCATTCTCCCCCAGCAGCAGGTGCTCCGCAATATTTTAGATAACGGGGCTGTTGCCATCTCAGTACAGGAAACTGAACTGGCGGCAGCTATGGCAAAGTTATCCCAAAAGCCAAGACTTGTCATTACTGACAGCCAGGCTTTTGAAAAAGTCGCCGCTACAGTCCCGCCTGATATTCCGCTTACCTCTTTTTCAATTTTATTTGCCAGATATAAAGGAACCCTTGCTTACTCAGTAAGAAGCGTAAAGGCTCTGGAAACCATCCAGGACAAAGAAAAAATACTGATCAGTGAAGGCTGTACCCATCACCGCCAGTGCGATGATATCGGTACCGTGAAACTCCCTGCATGGATACGCAATTATACGAAAAAATCGCCTGACTTTGTTTTTACCAGCGGCGGAGAATTCCCTCATGATCTTTCCCCTTATAAAATGATTGTTCACTGCGGCGGCTGTATGCTGAACGAGCGTGAGATGCTCTACCGGAACAGATGCGCGGCAGATCAGTGCATTCCCATGACCAATTACGGCATCATCATAGCCTATATGAACGGTATTTTACAGAGGACACTTGCTCCTTTTGAAGATATTGCCGCTTTGCTGAAATAAAATAACCGCATAAAAATACACATACGGAAATTTTCCAATAAGCACCCCGTTTTTCAGGTGTTATTAAGAAAATTTCCGTTTTTTATTTTTAGCGTCAGGTAGATAAAACAGCAGACTTTCTATCTGTATATCACACATCAATGACTTTATCAAACAGATTTTCATTAGCCATGATCTGTTCTTTCCCGCCTACCACGCAAATATATCCGTCACTTAGCATATCACGGATTATGACTGCTAATTCCTGCAAGTCCCCATTGGTTACATTTAAAACCTCATCGCGTATTTTCTGTTTTAATTCATCACCAAAATTCCTTAAATACGCAACTGCCGCTTCGTCAAGCCGCATGGAATTGGTAAGCGGCCTGTCCATACCGCTGATAGTGCCAATGACATATTTATCCAGCTCACGTGAAGAAAAATTGAGTGTTTCCAGCCATTTCGGCAGTTCCCTGTAAGCAGTAAGCGATTCACTAAGCTTCGGATCGCGGTAAGATGCAAAGACGCCCGTGCCATTAGTGTTGAAACATGCTGTTGCACCGTAGGCCCCGCCCTGTATGCGTATTTTTGTCCATAAATATTCATAGCGCAAAACAGTTTCCAGAACACGCATGGCACCTTTATAATGATGGCCGTGCCTGCGGAAATTTCCTCCTGCAGCCACATACTGAACTTTGCCGGCAGTTGTTATGCCTTCATTATTTCCAGGTGCGGGCAGGTCTTCTGCAGTATCATTCAATTCAGCTGCCGGCAAGTTACTTGCAAAAGACTGTGCCGCAGCAACCACTTTTTCCCGTAAGTCTTCGTCGCAGGAATATACCAATACATACCTGTTTTTATGGAAAAATACCTGCAGCAGCCTGCGCAGAATAGCTAAAGCCTTTCCTTTCTCCCTGTCAAAATTCTCTGTCAGCATTTTTATGAACTGATAATAGCTGAACTGGGCCTGTTCGTTTACCCTTCCCGATGCACTGCAGTAGGAATACAGACGGGAGATGGCTACAGTCTGGCCTTTGGCAAAGAAATTACTGTCTAAATCAGTTTTTATTTCTGCCAGTAATTCCTTAAACCGCTTTTCATCGTCCAGTTTACTTTCAAGTGCTACTGCCTGCAGGATATCCAGAAGCTTAGGCAGGTTTTCATGCAGGGCCTTTCCTTTAACCGAAAAGTAAATCCTGTATTTTTCATCGTCTTCCGCGTCCGACATGGCACGCACGTCAAAACTTACACCGCCGGTATACATGATGCTTTCAGTGGCAATCTCCTCATACGTATAGCGTTCCGTATTGAATTTACCGAGAATATCGAGCAGGAGGTAGCAATAAGGCAGAAGTATGCGTTCCACGCCGGTAATATCAAAATACCAGTTTAGATAGTCTATTTTATTGGTGGCAGCCGGAACATACAACAGTGTAGTGCTGCCAGATAATTCTTCCTTTACGGGGATTTTTTCTATTTCCCTGCGTATATCACCGCGTTGTAAAATCGGAATGGATGCCAGTGCTTCCTCACTGTCAGGCTGTGCCTGCAGCCTGTTCAATTCTGCACATTCATCAATATACTGCTGCAATTTTTCCTTACTTACAGATTCCTTTAAGGCAGCCATTTTTTTAGCCTCTGCCGCGCGGTCCGCTTCTTCCTTTCCT
This sequence comes from Phascolarctobacterium sp., assembly GCA_021203775.1. Lineage (GTDB taxonomy): Bacteria > Bacillota > Negativicutes > Acidaminococcales > Acidaminococcaceae > JAJQAO01. Next base: position 26,247 of record JAJQAO010000024.1, on the reverse strand, counting down.
GGTTCCGGCAGCAGGGAAACCAGTACTTTATGAGTATTATCAAGGAGATAATTTTCTATAAGATTTTCGTAATAATGCGTATTAATACCATCGCGCAGTTCCTGCAGGATTTCGTTATAGCGTAACCCTTCCACGGGATTGCCGCCATAAAGCCAGTTGTTCATTACGCTCAGGTTGTAGATTAACCCTTTCGGATAAACGCCGAAATCAGCCTCACGCAGTTTGAATTCCATGGAATTCAGCGCTGCCGTAAGCAGTTTCTTGTCCAGCCCTTCAATTGTAATTTTCTGCAGAGTATTATAAATAACACTTACAAATTTATCCCGCAGGTCAAAATCGCTTCCGGAAGCCCTGATGGAAAAAATAGGCTGCAGTATCTCGCCGGAATAGCTGCCGCTTATGTTCTGCCCCACGCCTTCCCTCAAAAGAGCCCTCCGCAAAGGCGATGATTCAGATTCAAGCAGTATTCCCTCCAAGAGCCTCAAAGCCATGGAAGTTTTTACATCGGTAGCCGTACCAGTGACAATGGACAGCTCATGATAAGTTTTTGCACTGCAGTCCTCGTTTTGGGCAACAGGATAATAAGCTTTTATTTCCTTCGTTTTTTTCAGAGGTGCCTGCACCGGTATTTCCGAATGCACCATGCCTGTTTTTTTGAAACCAGCCAGATATTCACTGTCAAGATAGTCCAGGCAATATTCGATATCCATATTGCCATACAGGTAAATGTAGGAATTCTCCGGTCTGTAATAAGTTTTATGGAAATTTTCAAATGCCTCCTGCGTCAGCTGCGGTATGGCCTCCGGGTAACCGCCGGATTCAAATCTGTACGGCGTATCCGGAAACAGGGTTTTCAGTGCTGCGTTGGAAAGCAATGCATCGGCAGTGGAATAAACCCCTTTCATTTCATTATACACAACACCGTTATAGGATAGTTTTCCTTCTGCATTATCAAGATGATAATGCCATCCTTCCTGGCGGAGGGTAAATTTATTCTTATAGATCAGCGGGAAAAACACCGCATCCAGGTAAACATCCATCAGATTAAGGAAATCCTTATCGTTCCTGCTGGCTACCGGATACACTGTTTTATCAGGATAGGTCATGGCATTCAAAAATGTGTTAAGTGATCCTTTTACCAGTTCCACAAAAGGCTCTTTTAACTTGTATTTACGTGACCCGCAGAGAGAAGAATGCTCTAAAATATGCGGTATGCCCGTGTCATCGGCAGGCGGCGTGCGGAAAGAGATTGAAAAAACCTTATTATCATCACTATTACCTAGGTAAAGCAGACGGGCACCGCTCTGCAGATGCTCCAGCAGATACACGTCAGAATCTACTTCTTTTACGAAATCGCATGTCAAAACCTTAAATCCATGGCAGATATCATTTACAGTTAATTTCATGAAAGCCTCCTGTTTCTCCGTTTTTATTTCATTATTGATTTAATGAGCCCAAACTTTCTGTGAGCATCACTTAATGTACTATTATATAGTTTATCATATTACCCGCCAAAAAATCTAACACATCATACTTGCACAAACCAGAGAAAAATATTATAATATCTATATGGAATAATGTTATTATGATGTCAAGGGGGTGTCTTAATGGAGGAATTACGTTTTACACTGCGTATGCATCCTATTGTGATGAAAAAAATGAAGTACATTGCCAAAGCTAACGGCCGTTCCCTGAATAAGGAAATAGAACAGATTTTAAAATGGGTTATTGACGATTATGAGAATAAATATGGCAGAATTCCCGTTTCCAATGAAAATTTTCTCAATCTGAAACAGGAACAGATTTTTAAATCCCTTTCATGAACAGCTTATGCAAAAAGATCCAAAACCATAAAGGTTTTGGATCTTTTATTTTTATTTAAAATAATTTACCCCACCATGGAAAATCAATTGTTCTTTGGTTCCATAAATATTACGGAAGAGCCCCGGAGCGTAACGCTCAGTATGTCCCATTTTACCAAAAACACGTCCGTCCGGACTTGTAATTCCCTCAATGGCATACAGACTGCCGTTAGGATTATAGGGAGTGTTCATGGTCGGAATACCTTCCTCATTGACATATTGGGTAGCAACCTGTCCCCTGGCAAAAAGCTCACGGATATGATCTAAAGGAGCATAGAAACGTCCTTCCCCGTGCGATACTGCAACTGAATAAATATCTCCTGGGCTGCAACAGCTAAGCCATGGTGACTTATTTGACACTACCTTTGTGGATACAATATGGGAAATATGACGGCCTATGGTATTAAAGGTAAGTGTCGGTGACATTTCATCCATATCACGGATTTCTCCGTATGGAACAAGTCCCAGTTTGATCAGTGCCTGGAATCCGTTGCATATCCCCAGCATAAGTCCGTCACGGTTTTCCAATAAATCGCTTACCGCTTCCCTAATCTTAGGGCTGCGGAACATAGTGGCTATGAACTTCCCGCTCCCGTCCGGCTCATCACCGGCACTGAAGCCTCCCGGAATCATGATGATCTGGCTGTTATAAATAAGTTCAGCCATTTTTTCTACAGATTCCTCAATTGCCTGCGCAGTAAGGTTGCGTATGACAAAAGTTTCCGCAACTGCCCCGGCTTCGGTAAAAGCACGGGCACTGTCATATTCGCAGTTAATGCCAGGAAAGACGGGAATAAACACGCGCGGTCTGGCGATAACAACAGGTGCAGTTAACGGCAGTTTTTCCTCGTATAAAGGCTGCTTGATGTCCTCAGGATCTTCTGTTACAGGCATACCGTCAGGGAAAATTCCCTGGAGCGGTTCCCTATATGCTTTTTCCGCCTCATCAAGACTTATTTCGGTGTTATTTATTCTGATTACGGGCTTCTCCGTAATATGTCCCAAAACAATGCAGTCTAACCCGCTAAAAATTTCTTCCCGGTCAGTACCTTCGGCCAATTCCAGAACCATCGCCCCGGGCTGAAGTGCGAAAAGCAGTTTCCTGTCATCAAAAGATCCGGTAAATTCAAAGCCGAATTTATTTCCCATGCACATGGTACTTATCAGGGCTGCAATACCGCCTTCTTTTACAACGGCAGCTGCAGAAATCTTATCATCCTTAATACCTTTATGTACAGCAATAAGATTCTCCCTGAAAATCTTAAAATCCGGCACTTCCTCTTCATTCATGGGGCAAAGCAGGGCAACAACCGTACTGCCCGGCTGTTTAAATTCTGCAGATAAAACATGCTTATCATCGGTAATGCCGACGGCAAAGGATACCAGTGACGGAGGGACAGTTTTATCCATGAAGGTGCCTGACATGCTGTCTTTTCCACCTATAGCGGGCAGTTTTAAGGCGTTAAGTACAGTAAAAGCTCCCAAAAGGGCGGAAAACGGCTGGCCCCAGTTCTCCGCATTATGAAGCCTGGGGAAATATTCCTGCAGGCTGAGCCGCAGTTTTTTCGGATTTCCCCCAAGTGCAACTGCCCGGGCCACTGATTCCATAACCGCATACAGGGCACCGTGGAAAGGACTGCGGCAGGCTATGTAAGGATTATAGCCGCAGGCCATAATACTGTCGGTAGTAGTCTTTCCGTTCATAACAGGCAGACGGCTTACCATGCCTTCAGACGGTGTCAGCTGCCTTCTGCCGCCAAACGGCATAATAACCGTTCCCCGGCCTATGGTACTGTCAAAACGCTCTGCCAGCCCTTTCTGACTGCAGACATTAAGCCGGTTAAGATTTTTCAGCCAGGCTGTTTTAAGATCTTTTTCATCGTCCACAATTTGCGGTACCTGCTTAAAAACAGGTCCCTCATCAGTATCTTTTACAACTATTTCAGTATGCTGGGCAACACCGTTCGTATCTAAAAAGGCTCGCGAAATATCCACTATTTTATCTCCGCGCCAGTACATGACAAGGCGCGGGATATCTGAAACTTCCGCTACAACTGTTGCCTCCACGTTTTCAGCATCTGCGGCTCTTATAAAGGCATCCGTATCCTTAGCTGCAATAACAACTGCCATCCGTTCCTGTGATTCTGAAATGGCAAGCTCTGTTCCATCAAGTCCTTCATATTTTTTCGGTACCTTATCAAGATCAATTACCAGGCCGTCCGTAAGCTCACCTATGGCAACGGAAACCCCACCTGCCCCGAAGTCATTACAGCGTTTAATCATCTTGGTGACTTCAGGATTTCTGAAGAGACGCTGAAGCTTACGCTCCGTCGGCGGATTACCCTTCTGCACTTCAGCACCGCAGCTCATTATGGAATCAACAGTATGTTCCTTTGATGACCCGGTAGCCCCTCCGCAGCCGTCACGGCCGGTCCTGCCTCCAAGCAGAACGACCACATCTCCGGCAGCCGGGCGCTCCCTTCTTACCGCACTTCGCGGAGCAGCTCCGATAACAGCTCCTATTTCCATGCGTTTTGCCATGAATTTATCATGATAATATTCCTGTACATGTCCTGTGGCGAGTCCGATCTGATTCCCGTAGGAACTGTAGCCTGCAGCAGCTCCAATTGTAATCTTCCTTTGGGGAAGCTTCCCTTCTATAGTTTCAGCAACCGGCACGCGCGGATCTGCAGAACCTGTAACCCGCATGGCCTGATATACATAGGAACGTCCGGACAGCGGATCACGGATGGCGCCGCCAAGGCATGTTGCAGCCCCGCCAAACGGTTCTATTTCCGTAGGGTGATTATGGGTTTCATTTTTAAACATAACCAACCATTCTTCTGTTTTATTGTCTATTTCCACAGGAACCACAATGGAGCAGGCATTAATTTCCTCAGATTCGTCAAGATCTTCCAGAAGTCCCTGCTTACGCAACTCTTTCATGCCGATGACGGCCATATCCATAAGAGTAACAGGCCTTTTAGTGTCTTTGCCATAAACACTGTCACGGACAGCCAGGTATTTATCATATGCTTCTTTAACCGGTTTTGTGTAAAGTCCCGGAATAATTTCAACCTTATCAATCTGCGTCATAAATGTGGTATGACGGCAATGGTCGGACCAGTAAGTATCCAGGACCCTGATTTCGGTAACGGTAGGTTCCCGCTGTTCCTCCATGAAATACTTCTGGCACCACAGCAGATCCTCAAGGCTCATGGCCAGGCCCATTTCGCTGCGCATGCTTTCCGCTTCCTCACCGGTCATGGTTAAAAACCCGGCTATGGTGCTGATTTTTTCAGGTTCCTCGCAGGTACTCAGGAGTGTATCAGGCTTCTCCCATTCCGCTTCACGGGCTTCAACAGGGTTGATGCAATAGGCCTTTATCTTATCCAGTTCCGCATCCGACAATTGTCCTTCCAATACATAAATTTTCCCGGCGGCGACAACAGGCCGTTCTTTTTGGGTAATCAGCTGGATACACTGCTCGGCAAAATCCTCCCGCTGGTCATATTGCCCCGGGAGAAGCTCTGCAACGAAGACTCTGCATCCTTCCGGCAGAGGCAGTTTTTCTTCAATAACCGTATCTACCGGCGGTTCTGACAATACCAGTTTTTTTGCTATGGAAAATTCCTCATCATTTAATCCCATAACATCGTAACGGTTAATTATGCGGATATTTTTTAATCCCTGCATTCCCAGATTATTGCGCAAATCTTCAAGCAGACCATGTGCTTCAACAGAAAATGCAGCCTTTTTCTCCACATAAATCCTTCTGATATTACCCATTGTAAAGGCTCCCCTCTCTTACTTGGATCAAAAATACTCGTTTATATAATTGCGGCATTTAGGGAATATTTTATCAAGTAACGCCAGTTTTTCCATGTTCCCTGTCCGTATCATTCCTGCTTCGTAAAGCTCACTGGCCGAAAAAGTTCCGAAATACAGTTGCGTAAATGCCCCCATGTCCATTGTAATTTCTTCATCATCCATCGTGCTTACAACATCCAGTTTTCCCGCAGATGTTTTTAATTTTAAAAGATGGTTGTTACGCTCAATTATGTTATCTGACAAGAGCAGAACAATACTGTCTTCAGGGATATTGTCAGGCACAGGCAGTTTAGAAAGTGCCAGCCGTGCATCAATGCAGCGTGCCATCATGAAAGGATATAACTCCCCGCTGAGATTCTGATCCTTAAAGTAAAGGTAACTTTTATCCCATTCCTCAGCCAGCCATGTCAGCCGCGTGCTTTCGCTTTTATGCTGTGCGGCATACTGCAGAAGTCTGTTGCGTACCTCCTGGTCGCAGCTTAAAAGTTCAATAATATTGAAAACACCATCAGCAACTTTGTACAGCATGTAACCTGCTGCTTCCGTATCCCTATAGCATACGGCGCACAGTACATTTTCCATCCCATGCACGGTCAGGAGTTTCTTCCACTGGAAATCAGTGCGAACGGGAACTCCGTTCCAGTTTTTGACTGTCCGCTCATAAATAGCGCTTAATTTAACTTTATCTGCGGTCTCCCGCCTTACAGGCAAATCTTCACCTGTTTTTCCGGGCTGGAATATTTTGATATCCATATCATATTTGTGACGGTAATAGCAGTAACTGAACTGGTACGGCAGATAAATTCCTGCATGGATCGGCATTAAGAGCACAAAAGGAAACTGCTGGGAACGCAGGACTTCAAAGGCAGTCTTTAAAAGTTCCCCGAAGATACGGCGTCCGCGGGATTCAGGCGCTGTAGCCACCCCCACAATGTAATGCACAAGCTGCTCATAGCCGCGTATCCGAAGCATATATGGATTCAGATGCAGCATGTTCTGCAGGCTATCATTTTCATCAAATCCGCCGATAACAGTATTGTCTTTGCCGCAGTATTCAGAAAAATACCACTGGAAGAACGGGTCATCCTCTTTTTCAAAAGAATATTTCCAGAGGTCCCTGACCTGTTCCATGCGTTCTTCATTCACAACTCGGAAAATCATTTTGCACCTCATCTGAAAACTGCATTATATTTTTTAAGTATGAATTCCGGATGGTAAGATTCCTTGGCCCTGCGAAGTCCTTCATGTCCCATGTCCTCTTCTCTGTTAAGATAAACGACATCACCCCAGGCATGAGCGGCAAATTCCTTATTAATTACAGCATACAGGCCACGTATTTCAGGATTTGCTTTTTCAACATGTTCCACTGCCGTATCTTCGTTGATTTTCCTTCCGAAACTGAAGGCTTCTATTTTCCCGTCCAGCCGTATAGCACCGCCGCGCAATTCCAAAGCAGCAAAGTTATGGAAAGCCTGCTGGATTGCATATTTTTCACAGGTGATGCTGGGATCTTCATGAAGCCTGTCATCACACCATTTTTCGCCAAAACTCAGACATTCAGCCATATTGCTTTCAGTTATCGGTTCATAAACGTAATCAGGATAATTCTTTTTAAAAGTATTATAATGATTTTTCTGACCATGGTACTTGCGGCCGGCTAATGTTGCAAGATTTTCCCGCAAATATATATAGTCGCTTGTGTCCCTGTCTTCAATGAACTCTATCCCGGGCATTACCCTTTCCATACGCTCTTTAGTACATTCGTAAATACCATGCATCTCGAAAGGAATGCCTTCATGAATTTCCCTTATGTCATTTATAAGCAGAGGCAAATCTTCATCCCTGCCGCCGAAAGGCTGCAGGAAAAAGTCAACATTGTTGCGGTTAACTTTGATTAACAAAAAATCGCGGGCAATGCACCAGTAGATATGATAGCAATCACGCCACACAAAAAGATTGGAAAAGGCGCATTCACTGCCGCGCTGATAAGGTTTAGAAAGATATTTTTCAAATAAATCTTTCTGCTCTAATGTTACTTCATTGAATTCTAAAATTATAAAACCTCCATAATATTCAGATTATTTCTTTATAATTATAACACAAGTTACCATTTTTTACTTATCTTATGCACATGCAGGAAAACTGTCTGAAATTTAAAAATCACTTCCAGCTTTCCAAAGATTTATATTTTATTTTCCAGTAATACATACATTCTTCCAGCCGCCCAAATCCCGGCCAAAGATGTAACAAACTGAGGTATGCTCATGGCATACAGAACAGCTTTGCATACTGCCGATTCCATCAGCCCGAATAAAAATAATCCCAGACAGGCACTGCAAAACATAACAAGAACCTTCCCCAGTGAAGGTAAAACCAGGCGGAACCTTGAATATTGAAAACGGGAAAAAAGATACAGTAATACCACATTACCGCATATTACTACCGGCAACAAAAAAGGCAGCAGCAGCTGCCCTTCAAAATATGCGAATACCGGTAAAAGACATGCCAGAAGCAGTGCTGCCTTAAAGCCGTTAAGCATAAACGTAAGCACCAGTATCATATTAACCAATATACCAATAAAATAGGTTGTAACTATCAGAGGAAGCGGCAAAACCAGCCGCAGCGACTGAAGAATGACGGCAACTGCAAGCATCAGTGCCCCTCTTGCCAGAGATTTATTATTCATTTTACTTTTCCGGACATTCCAGCATGACAAAATCCAAATATGCTTTTTGCAGCATTGCTGATACCGGACCGGGTTTGCCGCTGCCGACAAAACTGCGGTCTATTTTTACAACCGGCAGAAACTCGCAGCGCGGTCCGCAAATAAATGCTTCTTCCGCGTTAAGGACAAATTCCTTGTCAAACGCCTTTTCTATAATCTGCAGCTGCAGATCCGGACATAACCGCTCACGCAGCAGTCTGGCCGTAATATTTTTATGAATCAGGTTATTCTCCGGATGCGTCCAAAGAACATCATCTTTAAAAATAAAGAACCCTGCTTCCGTTGTCTCCGTAATTTTCCCATCACGCACGAACAAAGTATCGAAAGCATTGCTTATACAGGCTTTCTGTCTAGCCATAATTTCAGGTAATCTGTTAAGACTGTTAATATCACAGCGCTGCCAGCGCACATCTTTTTCCGTGATAAGATTAATACCGGTAGCGCGTTTACCTTTCAGCATTTCCCTGTCCACAGGCATAGCGAACATCATAAGGGCAGGAATGCTTTTTTCAGGATGCTGCAGGCCGTAGGTGCCATATCCCCTGGTGATCTGTGTATAAATCTCACAGTCCTTAAATCCCGTCTTTTCCAGCAGGAGCTCATGAAATTCCACCAGTTCTTCAATAGTATAAACGGCAGGTATCTTGGTCTGAATGACATAATCGAAAAGATTGTTCATGTGGGGCAGAATGCCGAAGCAGCGTCCGTTGTAGACAGGCACTATTTCAAATACACCGTCGCCAAAATTATATCCTCTGTCCTTTACACTGACAAAAGCTTCATCTTCAGGAATAATCTCGCCGTCAATCAATACAATATTTTCACTCATTTAACAAAAACCTCCAGTTCGGTCTGTATTTAAAATTTCCAATGGCAAATTTACTTTTTCTTCACGCAAAATACTGTATAATATATAATATACAGTTTTAAGTTTTAAGCTTTAATAATTATACAATATTTTACTTTTTTTGTCTTTATGCCATGCAGGACAGTTTTTCACATAATTACGGGACGTTTCAGGAGAAGGTACGCACATGGTTCATTTAGCGCCTTTAGTTTCCGACCTTGCAATGATTTTGCTGGCTGCCGGAATAACAACCATATTATTTAAAAAGCTTAATCAGCCGCTGGTGCTGGGCTATATCATTGCAGGATTCATTACCGGCCCTCACTTTAATTTTTTCCCCACCGTTTCCGACAGTTCGCACATTCAGATCTGGTCAGACATAGGTGTCATTTTCCTTTTATTCGCCCTGGGACTTGAATTCAGCTTTTATAAACTGAAAAGCGTAGGCAATACGGCCTTTATAGCAACCATCGTAATAATAGCAGGCATGCTGGGCCTCGGATATTTATGCGGCAGCCTTTTAGGCTGGAACCACATGAACAGTCTGTTTTTAGGCGGCATGCTTTCCATGTCCTCCACTACTATTGTCATAAAGGCTTTTGAGGACCTGTCGCTGAAAGGCCGGCCATTTACGGAAATAGTCTTCGGCATTCTGATTGTAGAAGATATCGCAGGCATTGTCATGATGGTACTTTTATCCACTCTGGCCGCAGCGGATGTTTCTTCCATGGACACGGAACTTATTTTCAGTGTAGCCCGTCTGATCTTTTTCCTTGTCCTGTGGTTTGTTCTGGGAATGTATCTGGTCCCGACATTTTTTAAGAAAGCCCAGTCGTTAATGAATGATGAGACACTTCTGGTAGCATCCATAGGTCTATGCCTCGGCATGGTAGTACTTGTATCTGAAATGGGTTTTTCTGCCGCCCTGGGTGCATTCATTATGGGATCTTTAATCGCTGAAGCCCCAAATGCGGAACAGGTGGAACATCTTGTCAAACCGGTCAAGGATTTATTCGGGGCAATATTTTTCGTATCCGTCGGCATGATGGTAGATCCTGCCCTGCTCACAGAACATGCCTTCCCGATTATATGTATTATAGCCGTTACAATCATCGGCCAGCCTTTTTTCGCAAGCAGCGGTGTGCTTGTATCCGGACAGGATCTGAATACTGCCATTCGCTGCGGATTCAGCCTGGCCCAGATTGGTGAATTTTCTTTCATAATAGCTTCTTTGGGTATGAGCCTCGGGGTAATCAGTGATTTCCTGTATCCGATTATAGTAGCCGTTTCTGTTATCACAACATTTACAACTCCCTTCTTCATGGTTTCGGCAGAACCGGTCTATAATTCCCTAATGAAAATTCTGCCGGCAAGATTCATAAAATGGCTGGACCGCTATACCAACAGCAATGATTCCGACAGTAAAGACGCTGACTGGCACGAATTCCTGCATGGATATTTCCTGCGCATGGTTATCTTTATTACGCTGCTAACTGCTATTGCGATCGGTTCAGCGTATTATATGCTTCCTTATTTCCAAACCACTCTAGATCTCCCTTATGCCAACCTCCTAGCCGCATTCATAACACTTATGTTCATGTCCCCCATATTACGCGCCATTCTCATGAACAGAAGCGTAAATTCAGAACTCTTTTCCGTTTTATGGCTTAAAAGCAGGACCAATCATATTCCACTGCTGCTTCTGCTATTCATTAAGATTGTAGTGGCATCGCTGTCCTTATATTTTATATTTTATACCCTTATCGGCCTGCAGGCTTTACTTGCTGTGCTGGCAACGGTATTGGCGGCCTATTTCATATCTTCATCAGACTGGCTTCTGAGCGAATATCTGCGTATAGAATCAAGATTCCTTGTCAATTTAAATGAAAAACATATGCGCAAGCACAGGGAAGAAAGCGGTGCGGCTGACAGCCAGGAAAGCTGGTTCGATGAAGAACTGCAGATTGCCCTTTTCAAAGTATTACCTGAATCCCGCTTAATTGGAAAAAACCTGGCAAAATCCGCTATAAGGGAACTCTTTGGCTGCAATATACTGCAGATAATCTCACAGGATCAGGTTATTGATATGCCTGGAGGCGCCCGTATTATTGAGGCAGATTCCTACCTGCTTATTATTGGGACCAAACCTCAGATGAGACTTTTTAATACCGCCGTCGCAAAAAAAGAAATGGATGTGGAACCAGTCAGTGATTCAATAAGTATGCGTGAATTTATGCTTAAGGCAAAAGGCACATCTTCAGATAGCCAGTTTTTCTCCTGTGCTATTGCAGTTGATAAAGATTCTCCCCTCCTGGGCAAATCCCTTAAGGCAGCCAATATACGTGATGAATGGCATTGTCTTGTCATAGGATTGGAACGCGGCAGTTATACCATTACTAATCCAAATGTTTCCTTAATATTCGAAAATGGCGATCTCTTATGGGTTTTAGGAAAGCAGGAAATGATAAATATCCTGGTACGGGAAGAAATTTTATAAATAATAAAACTCCTGTATGGAAAAACAATACAGGAGTTTTACATTATTGTATGCTAATAAAAAATCGGAATATTAAAAGCAGACAGGCAAGCCTGTCTGTTTTTCGTTAAAGTATTCTGCAGGCACCGTAGTAGCGTGCACCCCAGTAACCGGTAAATGCAGGGGCCACCGTTACGCCAGTACTGCTGCCAGCATGAATGAAATTACCATTGCCAACATATATTCCGCAGTGAGACGCTCCCGGTTCATAGGTAGTATAAAAAACAAGATCACCGGGACGAACCTCACTCATGGAAATCCTGCGTCCGTAATAAAACTGACTGTCTGCCATCCTAGGAATGGAAACACCTGCCCGGGCAAAAGCATACTGGACAAAACCTGAACAATCGAAACCGGAAGGAGTCGTTCCGCCGAATACAAAAGGAACACCCATAACACTGTAAGCCGCATTCAGGACATTCCGCACAACGGAACTTCTACCACGATTAGGCGGTATATCTTTATTCATAAGTACCCTGTAAGTATCAGGACCTACGACACCGTCAACATCAAGTCCCTTATCTTCCTGAAACTTTTTAGTTGCAGCTTCTGTTTCAGGCCCAAAATTACCGTCCAGATTGACAATTTTATAACTCAACTCTACCAAGCGTTTTTGAATTGCAAGAACGTCTTGCCCATCATCTCCACGTTCAAAGGAAGCGAAGGCTGTAATGGTATTAGTCAGACACAATAACACGCTAAAACACAATACAGATAACTTATTCCTCACCAAGGCACCGGCCCTCCTCTTTATAAATACCAATAAAATTATATCATAAAAATTTCCCACTGTAAAATTAAAATTATCATACTGACTTTACTGACGCTGAAACCCGCATCAATACTGCCTCAGCATCCTAAGTCATGGATACTGCTTTTTTATGTGACGGGAAATAATATATAACGGGCGGTGTTTTATTTCCTCGAAAATACGCCCTATATACTCACCCAGGATACCTATCCCTATCAACTGTATGCCTCCAAGGAACAGCACACTTGCCGTCATGGTTGCCCATCCCGGTACGGCATCATCAATGACATATTTTACATAAAAAACGTGGCCTAATATAAGCAGGCTGCATATACCGCAAATGAGTCCTATGTAAAAGGCCCAGCGCAGCGGCAGGTTGGAAAATGCAGTTATCCCGTCAAGTGCAAAATGCAGCATTTTATTTGTACTGAATTTGGACTTCCCGGCAAAACGCGGAGGCGCAACAAATTCGATCGCAGCTACCTTAAATCCCAGTGTGTTTACCAGACCGCGTATAAAACGGGTCCTTTCCCGGTAACGCTTAAATGCATCTACTGCCTTCCTGTCCATCAGACGGAAGTCAGATCCTCCCGGTGTAATTTTTACTTTGGACATGGTATTGATTATTTTATAGTACATGGAAGATGAACAGCGTTTAAAGACATTGGCTTCTTCCGTGGCAAGACGCTTTGTCTGGACAATCTCATTGCCATCAGCCCAAAGCTCAAGCATTTTTGGTATCATTTCCGGAGGATGCTGCAGATCCCCGTCCATGGTTATCACAACGTCACCGTCAGCGTTATCCAGTCCGCATGTCAAAGCCATCTGATGCCCGTAATTTCTGGAAAGCAGATATGCTTCCACTTTTTCATCGCTATTAGCCAGTTCAGCTAAAATAAGTGCGCTGTCATCTGTAGATCCGTCATCAATGAAAACCAGACCGTAATCATACGGCTCTGCAGCCATTGTATCAGTTATCCGCTTATAAAATTCATGGAGATTATCCTGTTCGTTATAAACAGGAACCACAATAGAAACTTTTTGCATTAATTTCCACCACTATACTGAAATAAAATATAAGACATTATAAAATAAAAAAGGCTGTCGTAAGGCAGCCTGATTTATTACTGAGTGCTCAATAAGCCGAGTTCTGTTCCGCAAAGCGGCGATAATCATTTATCTAGACTTACAGTCACCTGCAAGTTCAAGCGACGCAACCCGGGAGATTCAGCGGGCAACATCATTCCTCCCCTATTTGGTCTTGCTCCGGATGGGGTTTACCTAGCCAGCCGGTTACCCGACTGCTGGTGCGCTCTTACCGCACCGTTCCACCCTTACCTGCCGCAGCAGGCGGTACACATTTCTGTGGCACTTTCCCTGAGGTCACCCTCGCCGGACGTTATCCGGCATCCTGCCCTATGGAGCTCGGACTTTCCTCACCTGGCCTGAAACCAGCCGCGATTATCTTTCACACTCACTTCACTAACTCTACCATATCAGGCATCATTAGTCAACCATATAAAGGCTTCCTGAAACAATGTGACATACGTTATACTATTTTGCGTTTTTCCATGCCGTGAACACTGAGACTGCGAATGGATACATTAACATTTTTTACCTGCATGGCTGTCATATACTCTATTTTTTCCTTTATTTTAGCCTGCAGCTGTTTTGTTATATTAAAAATCTGTACACCATAACATAAAATGACTTCTATAGCAATGACAATACCTTTACTGTTATCACTGCGGCGGCGCACCCTTATACCTGTTACCTTGTCCACGCCCTGCATTTTTCCAGCGATAATTTTTATAATATCCTCAATGGCAGTATCAGCAATCAAAAGCTTTCCATAAAAACTGAAAGTCGGCCTTACTATGGATCTGTCCGCATCTTTCTTATGCCGTCTCTGGGTTGAAAAGATGTTATAAGGCAAATTGGCAAAATATCCGGTAAAATGCGGTTTCAGCTCTACTGACGGCACGGGTACTATATGTTTTCCGTCATGCAGTCTGGCATAGCGGGCACGTTTTATTTCCGACTTGTCAGCCACCTGGTTTATGTAAACTGTTTTTACCGGCACATCAAGTCCGAGCCTGGCCGTAATTTTAGAAACCATATTGTCAGAAGTCCCAATAACCAGCAGTCTTCTGATATTATTCTCTGCAAGCGCTTCGCGCATGATTCTGGCATGCTCGTCATCCGTAAATATGGCACGCTTGACAGCCTGGATCCTGTTGTCTTCGTTCTTAGCAGAAGTACCGGCCAGAATTTTCGTGCCCTTAATGAGCAGGCCGTCGTCAATTATGGCATCGCATTTATTGTCAAAAGCCACGCCAATGGCCCTGTGGCTCTTTCCTGTCCCGCTTGGTCCTACAAATGCAATTACTTCCACTTAAAACACTTTCCCTTCTCTGTTTCATTTCCAGGCATAATTTATGACACCTGCGGTATCACTGTAGTGAACCCGGAAAATGCCAAGGCTTTCCGGATACCTGTCCGGAATGCCGTGAAAATCACTGCCGCCGCTGATTAAAATATTTTTCTTCCTGGCAAACTGCAGCCAATGTTTTTGGGATTCGCCATCAGCACTCGGATGGTAAACCTCAACCCCATCAAAAGGAAATTTTGTTATCAGCATCTCCGCAAAATCAACATCGGAAAGTTCATTAGGATGAGCCAGAACAGCAATTCCTTTTGCATAATGAATAAGCTTTACGGCTTCCTCAGGGTTTAATCTTGGCTGAGCAACATATGCAGGGCCTCCCCTGCGTAACAGCACATCAAAAGCTTCCTGTACCGTAGAAAAATATCCTTTGGCTACCAGTGCTTTGGCCACATGAGGTCTGCCTACCGCCCTATTTGTCGGATCACATTCCCCGGCAGTAACTTCATAGCCCAGAAGGCTGAGCTTTTTAAGTATTTTCAGCAGCCGCTCTTCCCTGGCTTTACGCAGGGCAACCATTTTATCATGCAGAAGCGTACAGCCCGTGTCCACATGATATCCCAGAATATGAATACTTGCACCGTCAAACTGTGTTCCCAGTTCCACTCCTGTAATAACCTTTACCTTAGTTCCCTCTGCTGCCAGTAACGCAGGTGCAACTCCCTCCCATGAATCATGGTCGGTAATGGATATAACACGGACGTTTTTACTTTCCGCTTCAGCTACCAGCTGTGCGGGAGTGTACAGTCCGTCAGAAAAAGTACTATGTATGTGAAGATCAACCAGCATTCAAAGCCTCTCTGCCAGCCTGACCAGAGTCATTACACCGAAACCGGTGCCGCCCTTAACCGTAAATCCAGCAGTTTTTTCGGCAGTGGAAGTTCCGGCGATATCAAGATGGGCCCACTCTACGCCCTCATCCACGAATTCACCGATAAAAAGTCCCCCTGTAATACATCCTGCCTCCCGGCCCGTGCTGTTGACAAGATCGGCAATCTCACCTTTAATGGCTTTTTTGCATTCCGGGAGCGAAGGCATATGCCAATAGCTTTCTCCTGCCATTTTCCCGGCTGTCTTTATGTTATCCGCCAAAGAATCGTTATTGGAAATTATGCCTGCGGTTTCTTTTCCCAGGGCAATTATCGCAGCCCCCGTTAATGTGGCAATATCAATCACCCTTTTTACCCCGTTCCGGCAGGCATACCACACGGCATCCGCAAGTACCATCCGGCCTTCGGCATCCGTTGAAACAACCTCTATCGTCTTGCCGCTGGCTGAAGTAACAATATCCCCCGGCCGCTGGGCAGTGCTTCCTGGCATATTCTCCGCACAGCCCAGTATGCCTATTATGTTGCACGGCAATTTTAATTTCGCAATTACTGAAAGGGCACTTAAAACCACCCCTGCCCCGGTCATATCATCTTTCATTTCGCCCATATTTGCAGAAGGTTTAATGGAAATACCTCCGCTGTCAAAAGTAATGCCTTTGCCTACATAAGCCGTATAAGGAGCATCACCGGCACCGTTATATTTTAAAGTTATCATGCAGGGCGCATTACTGCTCCCCTGCCCTACAGCAAGAATGGCTCCCATCTTTTTATCTGCCATATTATTCCTGTCAAGAATCTCTATTTCAAGACCATTTTCGGCAGCAACTTTTGCTGCCTCGTGAGCCATAACTTCAGGTGTCACGGCATTGCCTGGACGGTTGGCCAGGGTTCTGGCATAGGATACTCCGGCGGCTATTATTTCTGCCCTGGCTATTGTCTGTGCGGCATCATTCACGGTACTGGCAACAGCAACGGAACATCCTGCTGTTTCCTTAGCATCACTTTTATATTCCGTAAATTTATATGCCCCGAGATATAATCCTTCAGCAAGAGCCTGCAGATAGTGAGCCCTTTCAGGGTTAATCAGTATGGGCGCTGCAAGAACGGCTTTGGAAATTTTCTGTCTTTGCAGCTCTCTTGATACGGCTCCTGCTGCCTTCCTGAAATTATTAGGTTTACATTCCTTCCCGCAGCCGCAGCCTGCGATAACAATCTGCTGTAATTTACCATCAGAATCGACAGCCAGGGAACGTAATTCGCACGGTTCAAAAATATCATCATGCAGGGCCAAATAAGCACTCAACGTTTTACCTATATTCTGCGGAAGCAAAAGTTTTTCGATCGCCGGAACGCATTCTTTGCACAGCATGAGAACTATGGCATCTGCATCCCTGTAATCCGCCTCATTTATATTGACAGCATTGCATTTTATACCGTTAACAAACATCATTTATCCCTTCTTATCTAAATTCCACGGCATTTGTAAAAGACTCCAGGAAGGACAAGCCGCTGGAACGATTTAAATTAAGATCACTTACCACTACTTTCATTGGTCTGTGGCGCTGTCCGCCTTCATAATAACTCCCCAGGGAATGGATGATATAAGGCATATCCCCTGACTGTCCTAAATACATGGCCACATGGCCATCCATGAAAAGACAGGCGCCCGGTTTAAGATTTCTGATAATCTCATTGCGTCTCTCACTGCCTAAACCGGAAAAACTGTAGTGTATGCCTGCCGACGCTTCCTGCTCGTCAGCATTGCGCGGCAGATAGATTCCCACCGTACGATAAGCATTATAAATAAGGCTGGAACAGTCAACTCCGCTTTTCAATCCTCCCCAGCCATAAGGGGTATCATAAAACTTAAAAGCCGCAGCTATTAAATTGTTCGACGTATAAGGAAGATATCCCACATTCAGGCTGGAAGGATTTTTCTTTACAAGAACCCTTACTTTACTCAGTTTGCCATTTTTACCCCGCACCGGAGCAGCTGCCAGATACGTATCGCTCTGCTCACCTTCCAGCGGCAGTCTTGATCCCTGCTGGTATTCAACAACTTCACCTGAAGTTTTGACCGTAATATTTTTGCCGGTAACTACCAGAAAACGCTTGGGAGAAACATACTGCATCCAGGTATTTTTATCCGTGAAAGCGATATCATATTTACTGACCCATCCTATATAATTAACAGTCTGCACATAATAGAAATAGCCATTGGCACTGCTGTGAAGAACGGCTACCGGTTCCGCCGGATCAAGTGCAGTTTCCTGTAATGCGTCAAAGTCCTGGTCCGAAGGGAAATAAAAAAGTCCCTCGCCTGTAGGCAGATTACGCAGATTACAGCGTCTTACCGTAACTGCATACTGCACTTTTACTTCACTCGGAACGGCATCCACATTGGTCTGCGTACGTATGATGTTTTTATAATTATCGCTCACCCTGTTGCCATGTAAATATAAATCGTCATTTAAGACTTCATAATTTGAAATTTTCGATTTTATGGAAGCTCCGCTGACTGTTTTGGGATAACTGGCTAAATCGACAACCGTAGGCGAAACGGAACAGATTTTCCTGTTGAAGTCAGCCACCTGGGACTTATCCATAATAACGTCGTTCCCATTCTTATTATTAGTTTGCCAATACCCTGCGGTTACAAATTTAGAAAAATTAGTTATTCCGGCCTGAGCAGTAACAGGCACAAACATCAGATAACAGGCCATCAGGCACAGCGGCAGTAATTTGGACAGCAAATCAGCCAGCTCCTTTCAAAATTATTACCATCTATCATTATAACATATAAAAATTCCGCGGGTAACGAAAAATTCAGACATAATAAAAAAGGACGGCAAAGCCGTCCTTTTTTAGGAATTCTATCAGATCAAACCATTATTTTTTAAAATACTGTCAAGCTTTGCCTCACATTCACTGCTGATTGGCGTGAGCGGCAGGCGGGGCACACCGGCATTAATGCCTGTAACCTTGGTAACAGCCGCTTTTATGGGAATCGGATTGGTTTCCATGAACATGGCATTTGCCAGGGGAACCATCTTCTTATTTAAATCCGCGGCATCTTTGACCCTGCCTTCGCTGTAAGCCTGCATCAGATCCTGCAGTAATCCGCCGCCGACATTTGACAATACGGAAATGAGCCCTGTAGCCCCCACTGCCATAAAAGGCAGTATTAGTCCGTCATCGCCGCTGTAAATAGTGAAATCCTTCGGCAGCAGCCGGTAAAGTTCCGCTACCTGATTTACATTGCCTGCAGCCTCTTTTATTGCCACGATATTACTGAAATCCTTTGCCAGCCGTGCTATGGTAGCAGGCAGGATATTGGATCCGGTACGTCCCGGCACATTATAAACGATAATCGGCAGCTTAGTAGCCTTGGCAGCAGCAGCAAAATGCTGGTAGTAACCTTCCTGAGTAGGTTTATTATAAAAAGGCCCCACTATCAACAGTCCGTCCACACCGCATTTCTCAACAGCATGAATTAAATCAATGGTACTTTCCGTACAGTTGGTTCCCGCTCCCACGACAATTGGAACACGCTTATTGACCCGTTCAATTACGGCGCGTAAAACTGCCAGTTTTTCTTCCAAATTCATTGTTGCGGCTTCACCGGTAGATCCTTCCACAACAATTCCGTCGCTGCCGTTATTTATAAGCCATTCGGCAAAATCAGCGGCAGCAGCACAGTTAATACTGCCATCCTTTTCGTTAAAAGGAGTAACCATGGCAGTAAGCAGTCGTCCAAAATATGGATTTGTCATATAATAAACACCCCTTCCTATAATTTAAAAGCTTTATGCAAAGCAGTTACCGCATCTACAAGATGTTCTTCTTTTATAATCGCAGAAATTGTTGTGTCAGAATCAACAGTCTGCAAAATACCTATTTTTTCACCGGCCAGTGCCGAAACAAAAGTAGCCATAACTCCGGGTACCCCGCGCATGGCACTGCCAACCACGGAAACTTTGGCACAGCCTTCGTTTAACTGATATTTAAACCCTGTATCGTCCAGTACCTGGCAAGTACGCTTAATATCAGGAGAAAAGACCGCAAACATGGCTTCCTTCTCTGAAAGGTTAAGGCATCCTACGCTTATGCCTGCTTCAGCCAGGTCTTCAAAAAGCATCCTGCCGGCAGCCGGATCCTTAGGATCAAGAACAACACGGAATTGAGCCAAATCACTTAAATTGGCAACACCGCTTGCCGGATGCTCATTGATTGAAATTTCACTGCAGCCATTACCGCTGTCACTGCGTTCGTTTGTAATAAGGGTTCCGGGCGCATCGCTGAAAGTTGATTTTACGATTAAGGGAATACTGCGGTTCATGGCAATTTCCACAGCGCGGGGATGAATTACCTTAGCACCGTTATGGGCCATTTCACACACCTCTGCATAAGAAATCTTTTCCAGAATATTCGCTTCCTTCACCAGCCTCGGATCAGCCGTCATAATCCCGTCTACATCCGTATATATTTCAACACACTCAGCATGCAGAGCACTGCCAAGTGCAGCTGCAGTCGTATCACTTCCGCCCCTGCCCAGGGTCGTAAACTTGGAATTGTTTTCCGTAACGCCCTGAAATCCGCAGACAACCGGGATAATGCCGGATTCCAGAAGATAATGCAGATTGCCGACATTAATATTCTTGATCCGGGCCGTACCAAACTGAGAATCAGTTATGATTCCTGCCTGCCCTCCGGTAAGTGCCATGGCATTAATTCCGTACTTTTGCAGGGTTGCTGCTAATATACAGGAAGATATGATTTCACCGCAGCACATCATTACATCCATTTCACGGACATTCACGGATGCATTGGCTTCCTTCAGTACATCAATAAGGGTATCAGTAGCGTAAGGCGCACCTTTGCGGCCCATGGCAGAAACTACTACTACCGGAGAAAATCCCTTGCGAATGGCATTCTGCACCTTATCCTTTACAGCAACCCGGGACTTCTCATCAGCAACTGATGTCCCGCCGAATTTTTGTACAATTATTTTCATCTGATCTTCTCCCTTTAAACTAAAATCACAGCCAGCCGTTTTTAATCATGGTCTCAGCTATCTGCAGAGTATTCAGTGCAGCACCCTTGCGTATCTGATCTCCGACTACCCACATGTTGAAAGTATTGGGATTGGACTCATCCCTGCGTAACCGTCCGACATAAACGTCGTTTTTTTCAGACGTATAAAGAGGCATCGGGTAAATCTGCTTTTCCGGATCATCCTGTACAACAACCCCCGGGAAAGCACTCAAAGCCTTCTTCATATCTTCCAGATTAAGATCATGTTCAAACTCAACATTCACAGATTCACTGTGGCTGCGGTAAACTGGTACGCGAATGGTCGTTGCAGTAATACGCATGTCGTAATCTTCCATAATTTTCTGCGTTTCGTTTACCATTTTCATTTCTTCCTTGCTATAGAGATTGTCAAGGAAAATATCAATCTGCGGAATGAGATTAAAAGCTATTGGATAATGTTTTTCCATACTCGTTGTGGGCAGGATATTAGCTATCATTTCCTTTCCCTCAGCCTGAGCCTTAACCTGGTCCGTGAGCTCGTCAATCCCTTCCTTACCTGCCCCTGATACCGCCTGATACGTGGAAACAACAACACGTTTGATTCTGGCAAGATCATACAGCGGTTTTAAAGCCATTACCATAATAATTGTGGAACAATTAGGATTGGCGATAATACCTTTATGCTTTAAAATTGCCTGCGGATTGACTTCAGGAACAATTAAGGGAACTTCCGGATCCATCCTGAATGCACTGGAATTATCTATTACGACAGCACCTGACCCTACAGCATAAGGAGCAAATTCCTTGGAAATACTGCCGCCAGCAAAGAGCGCAATCTCTATACCCTCGAAAGAATCCTTTGTTGCCTCCTGAACCGTATAAGTTTTCCCCATGAAATCTATCTTTTTTCCCGCACTGCGTTTAGAAGCCAGCAGCCGTAACTCGGCAAAGGGGAAACTGCGTTCTTCAATCAATTTCAGGAATTCCCCGCCTACGGCCCCGGTAGCACCTAAAATTGCAACATTATACTTCTTCATTTATTTCCTCCCATTACAGTAGTTTGTCGAGACCATACACAAGTCCGGTACATTCAATAATCTTACGACAGCCCATTGCTACCCCGGGCATATAGCATTCACGGCTAACGGGTTCTGATGAAATGCGCAATATCTCACCCTGACCGCCAAATACAACCTCCTGAGATGCCACATATCCCGGCAAACGGATACTGTGAATTTTCATTCCTTCATAATCTGCTCCGCGGGCACCAGGCATGGTTTCTTTCTCTTCCGGATTGCCCTGGCGCATTTTTTCCCTGACTGCAGTAATTTTCTGGGCAGTACTGATAGCTGTCCCTGAAGGTGCATCCAACTTTTTGTCATGATGCTTTTCAATTATTTCCACATGGGGAAAATATTTTGCTGCCTCACATGCCAGCTTCATCATAACAACCGCACCCAAAGCGAAATTAGGAGCAATAAGAAGCGAAGTGCTGTTCTTTTTTGCAAGCGCATCTAGTTCTTCCAAATCATTAGGCTTAAACCCTGTCGTGCCTACGACCGCCCTGACTCCCATATTAAGGATTATGCGAAGATTATTCATGACCACATCAGGACGGGTAAAATCTACTACTACGTCAGGTTTTGTTTTCTCAATGGCGTGCCGCAAATCAGTATCGACGTCGAAAACTGCCTTCTCGGCATGAACTTTCCCATCTTTAATATCCACAACTCCCACAAGTTCCAAATCAGGTTCCGAAGAAACTTTTTTTACAACTTCTCCGCCCATGCGTCCAAGGGCCCCATTCACTAGCACACGAATCATGAAATCCACTCCTTAACATAAAAATTCCCCAAAGCAAAACAAAAACCGTTGAGATGAGCTCTCTCAACGGTGGTAAATACTAATGCTGAGATAGCTCTCCGCTGCAGAAACAGCGACAGTCCAGCAGTTATTAACTGCAGTCCCAGTACGGCAACACGGCTGCTGCCATACTTCGGCGGTAACCCTTTCACCTGCGTCCCAGCTCCCGCTCGGCAGGTTACTAATGCTTCCCGCTCCTCTATCTTGCTATTTATTTTATTTAGCAGATTATATTACTATTAAAGCTGTTTGTCAAACTATAAAGAAAAATTTATTCATTCCCAATGTTTTTTTGTAAAGTATTTACAATATTCACAATTATTTGGTACTGCCGAACCCGCCGCTGCGTACTGTCTTTTCTGCCCGCGCATCATCATCTGTAACCAAATATTTATAGAAAATCCCCTGGGCAATCCTGTCATTTTTGTTCAGCATTACAGGCTCGCTCCCCATATTTAGAAGCGCCAGCATGATATGTCCTTCATTATCTTCATTGTTATAATAGTCGGCATCAATAATACCCACATTATTAACAAGCATAATATTCCTTTTTATTGCGATGCTGGAACGTATATGCATACCAAGATATTCATCATCTTCCATATAAGCCTTGACTCCCGTAGGGACCAGTTTCAGCTTTCCCGGTTCAAGAACCACATTTTCCGGCAGGCAGAAATCATATCCTGCCGATTTTTTTGTTTTACGCTCAGGCATTGTAAATTCCATGCCGGCATATTTACTTATTTTTTCAAAACCCCTTGTTTTCATAAGTACCTCACTCAGATAAAATCCCGCCGACGCGAATCAGCGGGATCTGCAGATTATTTTTCAAAACCTTTGGCAAGAACAGCCTTTCTGGAAAGGTTTATACGGCCTTTACTGTCAATATCAGTGACTTTAACGACTATTTCGTCACCCACAGAAACAACATCCTCTACTTTTTCCACGCGCTCTGTAGAAAGCTGGGAAATATGCACTAATCCTTCCTTGCCCGGCAGAATTTCGACAAATGCGCCGAAATTCATAATTCTTGTAACCCTTCCGGTATATATTTTCCCAGGCTCTGCCTCGGCAACAATCCCCTGAATCATATCAATGGCTTTATTGGCTGATTCCCTGGTCACGGCAGCAATGAATATTTTGCCACTGTCATCAATATCTATTTTCGCTCCGCTTTCTTCAACAATCTTTTTCACAGTTTTGCCGCCAGGGCCGATAACCTTGCTAATCTTTTCAGGATCAACAGTAATAGTGGTAATTTTAGGAGCATAAGGCGACAGTTCTTTATTGGGCTCGCTTATGCAATCCAACATTTTGCCCATGATGAATTCCCGCCCGCGTTTAGCCTGCGCAAGTGCCTGAGTAAAGATTTCCTTATTGATGCCGTCAATCTTGATATCCATCTGAATTGCGGTAATACCTTTACTGGTACCTGCAACCTTGAAGTCCATGTCGCCCAAGGCATCCTCAAGACCCTGGATATCCGTAAGGATGGTAAAATATTCACCATCTTTCACAAGGCCCATGGCAACGCCAGCGACAGGTGCTTTAATAGGTACGCCTGCATGCATCAGCGACAGTGTGCTTGCACAGACACTGCCCATAGATGAAGATCCATTTGACTCCAATACCTCTGATACCAAGCGGATTGCATATGGAAATTCTTCCTCTGAAGGGATAACCGGCAGCAAAGCGCGCTCAGCAAGTGCCCCATGTCCTATTTCACGCCGCCCGGGACTGCGCAGCGGCTTGGTTTCGCCTACGCTGTATGGCGGGAAATTATAATGGTGGATATAGCGTTTGGTATCATCAGCCCCAAGCCCGTCAAGAGTCTGCGCTTCACGTAAAGGAGCAAGTGCAAGCACATTTAATATCTGTGTCTGTCCGCGGGTAAAGAGACTGCTACCATGCGGCCTTGCAAGAAGCCCTACCTCACAGGAAATGGGACGTACTTCATCCAGCTGGCGTCCGTCAGGACGGATTTTATCAACGGAAATAGTGCGCCTTACGATTTTTTTAACCAACTTCTGAGTTATATAGGCAACGTCTTTTTCATTATCCGGATATTTTGCTAAGAATACCTCAGCAATTTCCGCTTTTACTTTAGCAACATTTTCTTCGCGCTCCAGCTTATTGGCATCCATAAGCGCATCCTTCAGTTTCTGGGCGCCATACTCTTCTATTTCAGCAACAAGAGCAGCCGGAGGATCATATACAGGAACTTCCATTTTTGTTTTACCGATTTCAGCAACAATTTTTTCCTGGAATTCAACCAGCTGCCTTATAATGCCATGGCCAAACCAGATTGCATCAAGCATTATTTCCTCAGATACTTCTTTTGCGCCGGCCTCAACCATTAAAATTGCATCCTTTGTTCCGGCTACCGCCAGATTAAGCAAGCTGGCACGGGACTGTTCAACGGTCGGATTAATAATAAAATTACCATCAATAAGCCCTACCCGTACACCGGCAATAGGCCCGTCAAAAGGAATATCAGAAATGGATAAAGCGCATGATGCACCAATCATTGCCGGCATGTCAGGAGCATTATCAGGATCAACGGACACAGCCGTAGCAACAATCTGTACATCATTGTGATAACCGTCCGGAAACATCGGACGGATAGGCCTGTCAATCAGCCTACTGGTCAAAATAGCCTGTTCACTCGGGCGCCCTTCACGTTTAATAAAACCGCCTGGAATTTTACCGACAGCATACATCTTCTCTTCAAAATCAACAGTCAGCGGGAAAAAATCAACGCCTTCGCGCGGTGTTTTGGTTCCAGTAGCAGCCACTACAATAGCAGTGTCGCCGTAACGTACCATAACGGCACCGTTAGCCTGTTTTGCAATCTTGCCGGCTTCAATGGTAAGTTCTCTGCCGCCAAGATCCATAGTGTAACTATGCATATTCTTCTATGCCTCCTCATTTTTTCATACTTTTTTGTACTTCTCTTATATTCGCTGCAACTGAAAAAAATCCTTTTTAAATTTTTAATAAAAAGGATTTTTGTGCCGTCAGGCAAAGAGTCGCAGGAAAAACACAATGACCGCCCCTATTAATGCAAAGATCAGAAATGCAGGCAAGAGAAAAAAACAAAAAGCTAAAATAACGCCTATAATAAGCAATGTACTTAAAATACCATTACCAAAGCTGAAAGTACGCACCTTAAAATTAGGAGGCACTCTCTCCTGCCGATTTCCTCCATAAACTTCCTGGTCGGTACTGCCGTCTTCTTCAATGGTAATTCCTTCAAATGTATCCCTCTCATCCGGAGTAAGTACCTGAGCTTCTTTTTGTATTTGATAATGGCAATACGGACATTCAAGAACACTCATGTCTATTTCACGTCCGCAGAAACCACATTTCATACTGGACCCCTCGCTTATCAGTGATGAAGATATTATAGCATACTTGTCACCTTCTCTACAAACAGGCCGGAATATAAAATGCCGCGGTATTTTACCGCGGCATTTTGTCAGATTCGATATTCGCTCATCAAATTGTAGTAAACGGTAATGG
>JAJQAO010000034.1 GCA_021203775.1 Phascolarctobacterium sp. | reverse complement strand
CTTGATGCAGCGCGCGGATGCGCTATTATAAATGTTGTCATTTTCCATTTTTTTTATGACCACTATGTAGTTTCAGGACTGAACCCGGCCTGGCGGGGGGATCCCCTCGTGGTTTTCTGGCAGCTCTGCAGTTATGGGTCTTTCGTGCTGATAGCCGGGATGGCCTTCCATTTAAGCAGGAATAATCTTATCCGAGGGCTGAAGCTTAATCTTTTCGGCCTTCTCATAACTCTGGTGACCTGCATTTTTGCGCCGAGGCAGGCTATTTATTTCGGCATTTTGAATTTCCTCGGCTGTGCCCTATGGGTAACGGAAGCGCTTAAGAAAATATTAATCAAATGTCCTGCAGGATTTGGTGCACTCTGTTCCCTCCTGCTCTATATTTTGGGCATGATTGCAGCAGATGCAGGATTTATTGGCACATGGCCCGATTTTCTTGCTCATAATGTATTCATACCTTTCGGATGGCACGGCGAAGATTTTCATTCTGCCGATTATGTGCCGCTTTTGCCGCATATTTTCCTTTTCTGGAGCAGTTGGTATTTTTATCTCTGGCTGGATAATGCAAAAGAAATTTTGTCATGCGGCGATGTGCCGTTGCTTACCTGGTGCGGAAGGCACAGTCTTGCCATTTATCTCCTGCACCAGCCGGTATTCTTTTTCCTGGGAGTGACCATCTGAATGCGGCGCTGTCTTCCTCTATGGCTTCTAAAGGTATGAAGTTTGACGGTACAGGATTTTGATATTATACTAAGTAAGTACTATATATGCGGGTGTGGCGGAACTGGCAGACGCACTAGACTTAGGATCTAGCGCCTTTCGGCGTGCAGGTTCGACTCCTGTCACCCGCACCAGATTTTAGCGGTCTGTCCAGCAGACCGTTTTTGTTTTGCTTTAAAATCAGGTAATTGTGTTTTACAATGAACAAAATCGGGAAATGTATTCGGAAAATGTTATAAAAAATTTGACAAGCACTGAAAATACTGACATAATGTACAATATAACACAAACGGGCGCGGTTTGTGCGCCCAAGCCAGCTTAGAGGCAAAGAGGCCTGTTAAGGTTATACGCGATGAAAAGCGCCCCTGTCTGTTTAAGCAGGCAGGGGTATTTTATACTTATCCGGAGGTGTGAAAGTGGAACAGCAGATTATATCTATCGTAGTACGGAATCAGCCAGGAGTACTTATGCGTGTGGCTGGTATGTTTTCGAGACGCGGATTTAATATTGACAGTCTGGCTGTCGGCACTACACAGAATCCTGCGTTTTCCAGAATGACGGTCACCATGCAGGCTGATGAAGGAACCATAAGACAGGTATGTAAGCAGCTTAGTAAGCTGGTAGAGGTAGAGGCAGTAAAAGTTCTGCCACCAAGAAGTGCCAAACGCAGCATGGTTATGGTGAAAGTTCATGCAGGCGATAAAAGACTGGAGCTTTTGCGCCTGGGGGATGTTTTCAGGGCACATGCCGTGGATGTGACGGACGATTCCCTTATTTTCGTCGTTACCGGAGATGATGGGAAACTGAAGGCTTTTGTTGATGTCATGCGGCCATATGGAATTTTGGAGATGGTACAGACAGGTCTTGTGGCTTTGGAGAGGGGCAATGCTGCCCTGGATGTCAAAAAATCGCGTTATATCTGGCCGGAAGACAGTACCGGCACATTGGCAATTTAGCGGCCGAATGCGAAAGGAAGTGAGTCTATGCAGATGACCGGAGCAGAAGTAATGGTCAAATGTTTAATAGAACAGGGAGTCACTACAGTTTTTGGCTATCCGGGAGGAGCTATTTTACCTTTTTACGATGCTTTGCGTGAAGCACCTGTAAAGCATATCTTAACAGCTCATGAACAGGGGGCCGCCCATGCTGCCGACGGTTATGCAAGGGCAGGCGGCGGAGTTGGCGTATGCGTTGCCACCTCCGGTCCTGGTGCCACAAATCTTGTGACGGGGCTAGCCAATGCTTTTTTGGATTCCGTGCCGGTTGTTGCCATTACGGGACAGGTAGCTACCAGTATGGTGGGGCGCGATGCCTTCCAGGAGGTTGATATTACCGGAATTACTATGCCTATCACCAAACATAATTTTCTGGTAAAAAAACCGGAACATCTTGCCCATGTTATACGCCTTGCGTTTCAGCTGGCAAAAACAGGACGTCCTGGGCCTGTTCTGGTAGATGTTCCCCGTGATGTGCAGACGGCAACTATAGATTATGAGCCTGGCGAACTTGCTGCGCTGGAAAAAGAGCTGCCTGATGAAAAGAGAGTAGCAGCCGCCGTAAAGGCGATAAATGTCTCCAAACGTCCGGTAATGCTTGTGGGAGGCGGAGTTATCAGTGCGGATGCCGAATATGATGCCATGCATCTGTGCGAAAAACTGCGGATTCCCGTTGTCAGTACGCTTATGGGACTCGGTGCCATCAGCGCCTATCGCAGCCTGTTTTTAGGTATGACGGGGCTTCACGGACATGAGCGCGCCAACAATGCGGTCAAAGATGCGGATCTAATTTTAGCCGTCGGCAGCCGTTTTAACGATCGCGTTACTGGTGAACACAGCAGATACAGTACGAATAAAACAGTTATCCATCTTGATATAGATCCTGCAGAACTGGATAAAAATGTTTATTCCAATATCGGCATTTCAGGGAATATGAATATAACCCTGCAGATGCTGGAAAAAGGAAGCATTAAGCAGAATCTTGACGAATGGTGGAAGCTTATTGAAAGCTGGCCCAGCATGGATGAGGATTTCGGCGATGAGGCAGCCCCGGCATTTTTCAGGGCATTAAATCCCGTTATCAAGGATAAGGACTACATAATTGTTACGGATGTAGGGCAGCACCAGATGTGGGCAGCGCAGCATTTGAAAATCCAATTTGCGCGCCAGTGGATCTCATCCGGAGGACTCGGAAGTATGGGATTCGGCCTGCCTGCTGCCATGGGGGCACAGCTGGCACGTCCAAAGAGCCGCGTTATATCTATCAGCGGCGATGGCGGTTTTAAAATGACGGGGTCTGAACTTTTTACAATTGCCAGCAATAATATTCCGGTAACTGCCATAGTTTTTAATAATAAAGGACTCGGCATGATCCGGCAGCTGCAGACTGTACAGTTTGATAAACGTTTTACGGCCTGCGAATTCCCCGGCTATGTGGATTTTGTAAAATATGGAGAAGCCTTCGGCGTTAAAGGTGAGCACGTGGATACACCGGAAATCCTGGCTGCTGCAGTCGAAAAGGCTATGAAACTTAATGCTCCCTATATCATTGAAGTTGCCTGTGATCCTAAAAATATGGTACAGCCAATGGTAGCTCCTGGTCTTGGCATAGGTGATTTTGTTAAATTTAATGAACGGTAGATTGGATTCTCCAATATTTGCATAAAACAGGAGGCTTCTTGTGCACAGCTTAACTTCACAGCTACTTATTTACAAAAATATCGCTTCGGACAGCATTCTTTGCGTGCTGGCAGAAATATGCAGGAGATTTAAAGAAGGGAACTATGATAGAGAAAAACTGGTGGCTGATATCTATACGGAAATTCACCGTCTGCTAGATCTTTCAACCAGCTACGGGTTCAACAAAAATCTCTGGCACAATTATCTGGCTTTTCTTCTTGCAATGACGGAAAATCCTTTCACGCTGGTGTCGGAAAAAACAGGTGCCCACGCAGGGACGGTTAATGAATTTGCCAGACAAGATTTCATGATTTTTAAAAATCTGTTTGACTATGACTTTTCCGCTATGGAAAAAGAACTTGGAATCAGCTGTTTTTCCCTCATCAGTAATTATCAGGCTATTGGCAAAAGCGAGCATATTTT
>JAJQAO010000015.1 GCA_021203775.1 Phascolarctobacterium sp. | reverse complement strand
GAGAATAGAAAGTTGCCGGTTGGAAGTAAGAATACCCGCACAGTTTTGTGCGGGTATTCTTACTTATATGGGAAACAGCTTGTTTTTAATAGATATATTTAGTATAATAACCTTGAATTTGATAATAGACAGTTCGAGACCATCCTGTCTCTAAAGAAAACTACGGGCGCTACTGATTTAAATCAGTTTTGTAATTATAGATTCGTCTGTAGTAGCAGACGAATTTTTTTGTTTTAGAATTTTATTAGGAGCAATACTAATGAAAAGTTTTACCGGGGTATCCAAGCTTACCCTGTCAGCATTATTTATGGCTTTATATATCGTTGTTATGCTATTTACGCAAAGTTTTGCCTTTGGGCAGTATCAAATACGTATCGCTACTGCTTTATATGGGCTTAGCGCAATATTCCCTTTTTTAGTTATTCCTCTAGCCCTGGCTAATATGCTCAGCAATATTGTCATGGGCGGTTTAGGGCCTTTGGATATAATAGGCGGTGGCATTGTAGGACTTTTGACAACAGGTGCTATTGTTTTTGCAAAAATGCGCGGATGCGGCAATTGGTGTATTTTTTTTGCAGTGATGCTGATACCAGGATTACTAGTTCCTGTATGGCTATCACTACTCCTTGACTTGCCGTATTTGGCATTAGTATCAACACTTATTATAGGGCAGGCAGTAAGTGGTGCAGCCGGCATGTTTTTAGTGAACATGCTTGAGCATAGCTCGGTTTTTAAAATTCATGCAGAAAGGGAATAAAATCATGAAAACGAGAAGAAATAAAAAGGAATTAGAAGGAGTGCGAGCTCTGGGAAATAAAGTTGGCTACCCCCAAGATTACAACCCGCGAATTTTGGAAGCTTTTGCCAATAAACATCCGAACAATGATTATTTCGTTAAATTTAATTGCCCAGAATTCACCAGTTTATGTCCTATTACGGGGCAGCCGGATTTTGCAACCATATATATTTCTTATGTACCGGACAAAAAATTGGTAGAAAGCAAATCCTTGAAATTGTATTTGGCAAGCTTTCGTAATCACGGAGATTTTCATGAAGATTGCGCAAATATCATCATGAAGGACCTACTTAATTTGATTAAGCCGAAATATATTGAGGTCCTAGGAAAATTTCTGCCAAGAGGGGGAATTTCTATTGACCCCTATGTTAATTACGGAAAACCTGGAACGGAATGGGAAATTGTAGCAAAGAAAAGGCTGCAGTGGCATGATTTAAACCCCGAGACTGTTGATAACAGATAAAATCTTCGAGTGATATTTGGCGGATTAAGGATGCTTTATTTCTCAAATATATTATGCTAAAATAGACTATATAGGCCATATGGCCTATATAGTCTATTTTATTTTAAATTAAAAATGGATAATATTTGAGCATTAGGCATTAATTATATCTTAAGGTTTTAGGATGAACAATATCATTAATTTACAAAAAAAAATAATTCCTGAAATGACGGACCTCCTTTTGCAGCGTTACCGTATTTTATGTCATATAAGCCATGAATATCCTATTGGACGCAGAGCTTTAGCAGCTAAAATAGGTCTAACTGAAAGGGTTTTACGAGGTCAGGTTGATTTTTTAAAAAAATGTGGGTTATTGAAGGTTGATGCAAGCGGAATGTGTGTTACGGACGAAGGGCTACACATTCTGAAAGAACTTGATAATTATGTGCGCAAATTGCAGAATATTTCCTCTTTTGAGAAATTTCTGGAAGAAGCTTTGGGAATCAGACATGTGGTTATCATTCCCGGAGATTCTGATCAGGCGGAAATTGTCAAACGGGAGATTGGGCGTGCTGCAGCAGGTATTTTGAGCAAACTGATTTCTGATGGTAAGAAACATGTTGTCGCCGTAAGCGGAGGTACAACTATGGCAGCTATGGCAGCCAATATTACAGGAAATCATCCTGATACCGTTATAGTGCCGGCCCGTGGCGGGCTTGGTGACAATGTTAAATTACAGGCTAATACAATAGCTACGGTATTAGCACAAAATATAGGGGCTTCTTATCGGCAACTCTATGTGCCGGACAATGTCAGCGAAGATATTTTGAACAGTATTTTGAAAGAAAATATTGGTGTGCGCTCGGTTGTTAATATTATTAAAAGCGCGGATATTTTGGTACATGGAGTGGGCCGTGCAGGGGTCCTAGCTAAGCACAGGCGCCTGGATCCGGAACTTATTCAGAAGCTGGAAAATGATGGGGCGGTAGGAGAAGCTTTTGGGCAATATTGTGCATTAGACGGTAAACAGGTCTATATGAGCAATAATGCGGGGCTGATGGCTCAGGACTTGCAAAATATAGGTACTATTATAGGTATTGCCGGAGGAAGGTCTAAGGCTGCGGCTATTTTGTCTGTTATCCGTGTTTCCCGTCAGGATATTTTAGTTACTGATGAGGCTGCTGCCCATGAGATAGCAAGGATTATGTCTGCCAATAGTTAAAAAGCACGATTGTGCATATTTATAAATAAAAAGGAGGATTTATTATGACGAAAATAGGTATTAATGGTTTTGGGCGCATTGGCCGAGAGGTCTTTCGTATAGCTTTGAACAATCCTGAGATAGAGGTAGTAGCTGTAAATGATCTGACTGATGCTCAGACACTGGCCCATTTGCTGAAGTACGATTCTGTGCATGGAGTACTCCCTAATGAAGTGTTTGTGGATGGTGATTGCATAGTTGTAGACGGCTGCAAAGTTAAGGTTTTAGCAGAAACCGATCCTTCGAAATTACCTTGGAAGGCATTAGGAGCAGAGATTATTGTAGAGTCTACGGGGCGATTCACAGAAGGTCCTAAGGCTAAGGCTCATATCGCAGCAGGAGCTAAAAAAGTCATTATTTCTGCACCAGCGAAGCAGGAAGATATTACAATCGTTATGGGCGTTAATGAAGAAAAATATGATCCGGCCAAGCATAACATTATATCCAATGCTTCTTGCACCACTAACTGCTTGGCTCCGTTTACCAAAGTACTGCTTGAAAAATTTGGCATTGAAAGCGGACTAATGACCACTGTGCATTCTTATACAAATGATCAGCGTATTTTAGATCTGCCTCATAAGGATTTACGCCGTGCTAGGGCAGCGGCCTGCTCCATTATTCCTACAACTACCGGTGCAGCTAAAGCTGTAGCACTAGTATTGCCGGAACTGAAAGGAAAAATGAACGGATTTGCAATGCGCGTTCCTACACCTAATGTGTCGATTACTGATTTAACTGTATTGCTGCAAAAGGATACTACAGCAGAAGAAATTAATGCTGCTTTAAAGGAAGCTGCAGAAGGGAAATTAAAGGGGATTATGGGCTATAATGAACTGCCTCTGGTTTCACGCGATTATAACGGATGCCCGCTGAGCTCCATAGTTGATGGCCTTTCCACAATGATGGTAGGACCGCGTATGGCTAAAGTTGTCAGCTGGTATGATAATGAATGGGGATATTCCAACCGTGTAGTAGATCTTGTCTGCTATATTGCGAAAAAAGGATTATAAACTATATATAAAGGGGTAATTGTTTGTGGATAAGAAGACTGTTCGAGATCTGGACGTCAGCGGAAAAAGAGTTTTGGTGCGAGTTGATTTTAACGTGCCTATTGATGATAAGGGCAATATAACCGATGATACAAGGATACGTGCGTCCCTGGATACTATTAAATATTTGCTTGAACACAAGGCTGCTGTTATTTTAATGGCGCATCTTGGACGTCCGAAAGGAGAGGTAAATCCTAAATATTCCTTAAAGCCAGTGTGCAGACGTTTGGGCAAGCTGTTAGGCAAAAAAATAAATTTTGCAGACGATTGTATAGGAAAAGATGTCCAGATGGCAGCCAAGGCTCTTAAACCAGGACATGTATTACTTCTGGAAAATTTGCGTTTCCACAAGGAAGAAGAGAAAAATGATATGAAATTTGCAGAAGATCTTGGCTCTCTTGCAGATGTCTATGTCAATGACGGGTTCGGCGTTTCCCATAGAGCACATGCGTCGGTAGAAGGGGTAACCCATTTTCTGCCGTCAGCGGCCGGTTTTTTGCTTGAAAAAGAGATTAACTTTATAGGCAGGGCGGTTACCGATCCGCTGCATCCTTTCGTAGCCATTATTGGCGGGGCAAAGGTGTCAGATAAAATCGGAGTCATCGAAAATATGCTCAACAAAGTAGATACATTGCTTATAGGAGGAGGCATGGCCAATACGTTTTTGGCCGCCCAGGGCTATAAAATGGGAAAATCTCTGGTTGAAGAAGATAAATTTGTTTTAGCCAGGGAAATACTTGCTAAAGC
The DNA here is from genome assembly GCA_021203775.1 of Phascolarctobacterium sp. Classification (GTDB taxonomy): domain Bacteria; phylum Bacillota; class Negativicutes; order Acidaminococcales; family Acidaminococcaceae; genus JAJQAO01. The sequence continues at coordinate 58,459 of JAJQAO010000015.1, read as the reverse complement.
GAAAAAGCAGAAAGTTACCATTCTTTTGCCCAAGGATCTGGTAATGGCGGATTCTTTTGACGAAAATGCCAAGTACAGGACGGAAAATGTTAATAATTTAAACCAAGCCTGTATGGCTTTAGATATTGGAGAGGCAACCTGCAAAGCTTATGCCAAAGCATTGCAGGATGCAAAAATGATTGTTTGGAATGGCCCGATGGGCGTTTTTGAAATGGAGGCTTTTTGCAGGGGAACAGAATATCTGGCTAGGGCAGTTGCCAGAAGCAAGGCCATAAGCATTGTAGGCGGCGGGGATTCAGTTGCGGCCATAGAAAAGCTGAAGCTGGCTAATAAAATAAGCCACCTTTCTACTGGAGGGGGAGCTTCCCTAGAATATCTGGAAGGAAGAACGCTGCCCGGAATAGCTGCTCTTGATGATCTGCGCCAGAAAATGATTGCCGGCAACTGGAAAATGCATAAAACAGTTGATGAGGCAGTGGAACTGGCTGAGGATATAGTAAGGGAGACAAATGGCGTTTCGAGTGAAATAGTTGTCTTTCCGCCTTATACTGCTTTAGAGAGCGTTGCCGATGCTGTTGATGGCAGTCATGTAAGTTGCGGTGCTCAGGATTTGCATTGGGAAGATAGCGGGGCGTATACAGGTGCCGTTTCAGGGGCTATGATTGCCAGTATTTGTGCAGAATATGTGCTTGTCGGCCACAGTGAGAGACGTGCTTTCTTTGGTGATAATGAAGTTAATGTAGCACGTAAAATGGATGCAGCTTATCGCAATAGGCTGAAACCGATTTTATGCGTGGGAGAAAATATGGAAGAACGGAAAAACGGCAGGACTAACAGGAAAATCAGCATGCAGCTCAAAAGCGCGCTGAAGGTTGTTTCTGCTGAAGAAGCAGAAAATCTGATTATAGCATATGAGCCTATATGGGCTATAGGCAGCGGCAATGCGGCTACAGCGGATGCTGCTCAGGAAGTTTGCTGCTTGATACGCAATAAGGTGGCAAAATTATTCTCAGAAGATATTGCCAGAAAAGTGCGTATTTTATATGGCGGCAGCGTCAATGAGAAAAATGCCGCTGAATTTAATGTTGACGGCATTGACGGACTTTTGGTGGGCGGAGCAAGTCTCAAGGCCGAAAGTTTTTCTGCCATTGCGCGCAGTTTTTAGTGAAGGTGAAAGATGTCTAAAGAGCCAGTTTTACTAATGATTCTGGATGGCTGGGGTATAGGAAAGTCAAGCACTGATAATGCTGCTTTTGTAGCCGATACGCCTAATCTGGATAGATTTTTTGCAGAATATCCCCATGTGGAATTGAACGCCAGTGGCGGAGCGGTAGGACTTCCTGACGGGCAAATGGGAAATTCTGAAGTAGGGCATCTAAATATCGGCTCTGGACGCATTATTTACCAGGAACTGACCCGCATTACCGAAGCGATCAAAAATAGCAGTTTTTTTAAAAATCCCGTATTGCTGGATGTTATGGAAAAAACAAAGTCGGCAAAAAAAAACCTGCATCTTCTTGGTTTATTGTCTGACGGAGGAGTGCACAGCCATATTGACCATTTGATCGCACTGCTTCGTATGGCTAAGCACCAGGGGCTGGAAAAAGTTTTTGTGCATGCTTTCCTTGACGGACGCGATGTGGGGCCTAAAACGGCAGTTGACTATTTTATCCGGCTTGAGAATGCCATGAAGGAAATAGGCATTGGCAGTATTGCAACTGTAAGCGGGCGTTACTATGCCATGGATCGCGATAAGCGTTGGGAGCGCATTGAGAAAGCTTACGATGCCATGGTACGGGGAAAAGGTAAAAGTGCTGCAAATGCCGTTAGCGGCGTGGAGAGTTCTTATGCTGATGGCGTTACGGATGAGTTCGTGGCTCCCTTTGTAATAAAAGGGACATGTGGGCAAATTACCGGCGGCGATGGCGTGATATTTTTTAATTTCCGGCCCGATCGTGCACGGCAAATAACCAGGGCTTTAAATGATACTGATTTTACCGAGTTTGAAAGGCCAAATACGGCATTACCGATCAATTTTGTCTGCATGACCCAGTATGATGTGACTATTACTGCTCCTGTGGCTTTTCCACCGGAAAGCTATGAAGATATTTTGGGGCAGGTACTAGCTAACAACGGGCTGTGCCAGTTGCGGATCGCTGAGACGGAAAAATATGCCCATGTAACCTTTTTCTTTAATGGAGGAGTGGAGGCCCCGTTTGCGGGAGAGGAAAGAATACTTATACCGTCCCCGAAGGTGGCTACTTATGATCTCCAGCCGGAAATGAGCGCTTATGCTGTGACTGAAGCATTATTAGCGGAACTAGATAAGGATAAATTTGATGTAATTATTTTGAATTTTGCCAATCCTGATATGGTCGGACATACAGGTGTTATGGGTGCAGCCGTAAAAGCTATGGAAACCGTGGATTTCTGCGCGGGAAAAATCGTGGAAAGGGTTTCGGGGCTTAATGGCAGTGTGTGTATTACTGCAGATCATGGGAATCTGGAAAAAATGATTGATGAGACTACTGGCCAGCCGCATACTGCCCATACGACTAATAGGGTGCCATTCGTTATTGTAAGCAGGGAGAAACGGTGCCTGCGGGGTGAGGGTATTTTAGCGGATATAGCGCCTACCATACTTGATCTTTTGCATATTGCGAAACCGTCTCTTATGACGGGGAGCAGTCTGATAGATAAATAAAATGAGTCGAGGTGTATTGTTATGACAATGATTACTGATGTATTAGCCCGTGAGATACTGGATTCTAGGGGGAATCCTACAGTAGAGGTTGAAGTATGTCTGGAAGATGGGGCCTGCGGCCGGGCTGCTGTTCCGTCTGGTGCTTCTACTGGGGTACATGAGGCAATAGAATTGCGTGATGGTGATAAAAAACGCTATCTGGGCAAAGGTGTCACCAAGGCAGTGGAGAATGTAAATGGAATTATTTCTGAGAAAATTATTGGCATGGACGCAGAGTGCCAGGCGGCAATAGATGAACTTATGATTCAGTTGGACGGCACCCCCAATAAGAAACGCCTGGGCGCAAACGCCATACTTGGCGTATCCATGGCTGTTGCCAAAGCAGCGGCTGATTCCGTAGGGCTGCCGCTATACCTTTACTTGGGCGGGGTGGCCGCTAAAGAGTTGCCAGTACCTATGATGAACATTTTAAACGGCGGTGAGCACGCTGACAATAATGTTGATATTCAGGAATTTATGATCATGCCCGTAGGTGCTCCGTCTTTCTCAGAAGCATTGCGGATGGGTGCGGAAATTTATCATAATCTCAGGGCATTGCTCAAATCCAAAGGATTAAGCACGGGTCTTGGCGATGAAGGCGGTTTTGCTCCTAATTTAAAATGCAATGCGGATGCTATAGAAGTTATTATTGAGGCTATAAAAAAGGCAGGCTATAAACCGGGCAAAGATGTTTTTATTGCATTAGATGTAGCTGCCAGTGAAATGTATGATGATGGAAAATATACGCTGGCAGGAGAAGGATTAGTCAAGACTTCTGCCGAGATGGTGGATTATCTTGCTGACTTATGTAAAAAATACCCTATTATTTCCATTGAAGACGGCTTGGCTGAGGATGACTGGAAAGGCTGGAAGATGTTAACGGAAAGACTCGGCAAAAAAATACAGCTGGTCGGCGATGATTTGTTTGTGACTAATGTAAGCCGCTTGGAGAAGGGTATTAAAGAAGGAGTAGCCAATGCCATATTGGTCAAGGTTAATCAGATAGGTACCCTGACAGAGACATTTAATGCCATTGAAATGGCAAAACGTGCCGGATATACCTGCGTTATTTCTCATCGCAGCGGCGAAACGGAGGATACCACACTGGCAGATATTGCCGTAGCCGTTAATGCTGGGCAGATTAAGAGCGGTGCACCGGCCAGGACGGATAGGATGGCTAAATACAACCAGCTGTTGCGCATTGAAGAGTCTTTAAGCACAGCTGCCAGATATAATGGTAAAAAAGTTTTTTATAATATTAAGTAATAACTTATAGGACTTAGCTAATTAATATCAGATGATATAATCCTCCTGAAGCAGCACATAGCATTGAAACGCTGCTCTAGGAGGATTTGACTTTTACTTAATCCCATTATGGCAGGCAATATCTGCTGGAGCATGAAAATTTATTAAAATTTCATTGTAAGCTATCGCAATTTATGGTAAAATATCATGCAGTGAGTTGTTAAGGAGGTACGATTCTGTGCTGGGAAATATCTTAACGGTTCTTGATGTTATTGTCTGTATAGCACTCATTGCCGCAGTATTGCTACAATCGGGAAAAGGCGGCGGAATGAGCAGTACTTTCGGTGGCAGTGACGGAGCTTTTTTTGGTAAAGGAAACGATCTTGATACCGTAATGGCTAAAGCGACTGTTTTATTGGGTGGCGTCTTTGCGGTTATTACATTGGCCCTGGCTAAAATAAATGCATGATTGTTGTTAAAGAGAATGTAGTGACATTCTTTAATTTTAAAAACTAAGAGAGAAAGGGGTAAAGGTTTTGAGTACCTATTTATTAATATCTGTAATTATCGGTATTTTGGCATTGATTGTAGCCATGATGCTGAGCAGCGCTATTGGGAAGGCTAGTGCTGGTAACGAACGCATGCGGGAGATTTCCGGATATATTCATGAAGGTGCTATGGCGTTCCTTTATAGGGAATATAAATATCTGGCTATCTTCATTATTATTGTTGCAATTATTATTTCTGTTTTCTTATCTGTTTCTACTGCAATATGTTTCATTTGCGGTGCACTGTTTTCCATTTGCGCCGGTTATCTCGGCATGACTGTTGCCACCAAGGCTAATGTCCGTACTGCCGAAGGCGCACGCTCCGGTATGAGTGAAGCTTTGAAGATAGCTTTTTCTGGTGGGGCAGTAATGGGACTTGGTGTAGTCGGGCTTGGTATTGCCGGCGTCGCACTGGCATATTTTATTTTTGACCGTAACATGGATATTGTTACCGGTTTTGGACTGGGGGCAAGTTCCATAGCCTTGTTTGCCCGTGTTGGTGGCGGTATTTATACTAAAGCTGCCGACGTAGGAGCTGATCTGGTGGGCAAAGTTGAGGCAGGCATTCCTGAAGATGATCCTCGCAATCCGGCTACCATAGCTGATAATGTAGGTGATAATGTAGGTGACGTTGCAGGCATGGGAGCTGACTTGTTTGAGTCCTATGTCGGAGCTATTGTCTCTGCTTTGACCTTGGGTATCGTTGCTTATCCTGGTGGGGAAGGCATCGAGTTTGTCTTCATGCTGGCAGCCTGCGGCATAATTGCTTCTATTATCGGGGTTATGTTTGCCCGCACCAGCAAGTCACAGAATCCGCAGACTGCGTTAAACAACGGCACCTATGTAGGCGGCGTGCTGGTCATCTGTGCTGCTGCATATCTGTCCAATAATCTGTTTGGTTCACTGGATGCATTTTTCGCCATAGCTGCTGGACTTATTGTCGGGTTGTTAATTGGTAAGGTTACCGAGATTTATACTTCAGCTGATTATGGCAGTGTAAAAAGAATTGCCCAGCAGTCTGAAACTGGGCATGCTACCACAATTATTGCAGGCCTTGCTGTAGGGATGTATTCTACTTTCTGGCCAATGCTGTTCATATGTATAGGCGTAATCATTTCCTTCTTTATAATGGGTGGCGTTGCCAAGCCCGATATGGGGCTTTTTGGAATTTCCCTGGCTGCAGTTGGAATGCTTTCAACCACGGGTCTTACTGTTGCTGTTGATGCTTATGGGCCTATTGCCGATAATGCAGGCGGTATAGCTGAAATGTCTGAGCTGCCTCCTGAAGTACGTGAGATTACTGATAAGCTTGATTCCGTCGGCAATACTACTGCCGCAATTGGCAAAGGTTTTGCCATCGGGTCCGCTGCTTTAACAGCGCTGGCTCTCTTCTCTGCTTATGCGCATACGGTAGGACTGAAGACAATAGACCTGCTTAATCCGGTGACTTTGATCGGCCTCTTTATCGGTGCCACCTTGCCTTTTGTATTTGGTGCCATGACAATGGAATCTGTCGGCAAGGCTGCTTATGAAATGATTGAAGAGGTCCGCCGCCAGTTCCGTGAAATTCCTGGACTGCTGGAAGGAAAAGCTACTGCTGATTATCGTAAATGTGTAGATATTTCGACAGCCGCTGCATTGCATGAAATGATGCTGCCTGGCGTGTTGGCCATAGTTGCGCCTCTTGCCATGGGGTTCCTTTTCGGTACGGAAGCACTTGGCGGTATGATAGGCGGTGCTCTGGCTGCAGGCGTGCTGGAGGCTATTTTAATGGCTAATGCCGGTGGTGCATGGGATAACGCTAAAAAATACATCGAATCCGGGGTGCATGGCGGCAAAGGAAGCGAAGCACACAAAGCTGCTGTAACAGGCGATACCGTGGGAGATCCTTTTAAAGATACGTCAGGCCCGTCAATGAATATCCTCATTAAATTAATGACAATTGTCGCCCTGGTATTTGCTCCAGTTCTGGCTGCCAACGGCGGCATCCTGCTGAATCTCTTCAAATAATCGCATTTTATCAGCCCGTGCTTTTTTGTGAAGTGCGGGCTTTTTGCATAGTAAATGGAGAATTTGCTTTATGTTATAATAGGAATGGAAAGAATAAGATCTCTGTGACACCTTGAAAGTGGCACGAAGGTTTGGAGACGGAAGAAGCCCGACAGGAAAGGTTTTGGGGTAAAATGGGAAAAAAATTATTTGAAGACGATGGATATACCTGGTGTTTTGCATGTGGGAAGGATAATCCCATTGGCTTGCATATGAAATTTGTTATGGATGATGAAAAATGCATGTCGTATTTTATACCACAACCAGAGCACCAAAGTTACAATGGAAGGATGCATGGCGGATTAGTTGCGGTACTTTTGGATGAAGTTACTGGGAACTATCTGTTCCGTAAAGAAGGTAAGCCGGCTTATACGGCAAAAATAGAGATACGTTATCGGCAGCCTCTCATTATAGGGGAGAAAGTTATCTGCCTTGGGCAGGAGTTACACCGTAAGGGGCGTATGGTGGAAATGCGCGGGCAGGTAATGAAGGAAGACGGTACTGTTCTAGCTGAATCTCTGTCGAAACTGATAATTGGGGAATAAAAAATGGCTAAAAATATTAGAGAAAACATCCTGCTCTTTATGCGCAGCAATAGTTATGCGCCGATGACGGCTGAAGATCTTATAGAATCCTTGACTGACAAAAAATGCAATCCCGTAAAGCTGTGGCAGGGATTACTTGAGATGGAACAAAATGGTGAAATTGTCAAAACAAGGTTTGAAACCTATGGATTGCCGGAAAAAATGGGGCTGGTAACAGGTCGGTTCCAGTTTACCAGCAAAGGATTTGGCTTTGTTATTCCGGATAATAAAAGTGACAGGCCGGATGTCTTTATACCTCCAAGTGCTGTAAACGGTGCAATGAATAATGACAGGGTTATGGCACGTATTAATAATGCTGCTCACGGTAAAAAACCGGAGGGAGAGGTTATACGCATCATTAACCATGCAAATAACAAAATAATAGGGGTTTTCCATCGTAGCAGGGATTTTGCTTTTGTTACGCCTGATGATAAGAGGCTTGGGCAGGATATTTACATTGCCGCTAGGAATTTTAATGGAGCAAAGGAAAATCAGAAAATAGTCGTGGAAATTACAGAATGGCCTGAGGATGGGCGCAGTGCTGAAGGGCGTGTGCATGAAATTTTGGGTAATCCCGGTGATGTCGGACTGGAAATTTTATCAATTATTAAACAAAATGATTTGTCGCTGGAGTTTCCGCCAGAGGTACTTGCTGCAGCAAAAAAAGTGTCTGATTCCGTAAAGAAAAGAGAACTACACGGGCGCAGAGATCTGCGTAATCGCTCTGTAGTCACTGTTGACGGTGAGGATGCTAAGGATCTTGATGATGCCGTTTATGTTGAGCAGACTGGCAGAGGGGAGTTTCTTCTTGGTGTCTATATTGCAGATGTGAGCTATTATGTCACTGATGGCAGTGTGATTGATAGGGAAGCAGCACAGCGCAGTACCAGTGTTTATTTGGTGGACAGGGTGCTGCCCATGTTGCCGGAGAGATTGTCTAATGGTATTTGCAGTCTTAATGCTGGCGAGGATAGGCTGGTAATCGCCTGTGAAATGCAGATAAATAGGCGGGGAGAAATAAAAAGCTATGAGCTTTTCCCTGCAGTCATTAACGTGCGGCACAGGTTAAGCTATAATATAGTGCAGAGACTCCTGGAGGAAGACGGGGCTGAGAAGGCAAAGTATTCTGATATTCTCCAAATGATATATACAATGGATGACCTGCGGGAAATACTGCATACTAAACGCAGTAAACGCGGTGCCATTGATTTTGACTTACCGGAGCAGAAAGTTATTTTAGATGACAATTTGAAGCCTGTAGAGATAGTGCAACGGGTGCATGGCAATGCGGAATCCATTATTGAAGAATTCATGCTGGCAGCCAATGAAACAGTTGCTACGCATATGTCTGAGCAGAAATGGCCTTTTATTTACAGAGTCCATGATGTACCTGATGAAGATAAAATGAATGATTTTGGCAAATTATTAGCCAATTTCAATATTAAATTCAGGGGCAGTGAGAATGTTCGTCCTATAGATGTGCAGAATGCCATAAAGGCTATGGCCGGGCGTCCTGAAGAACGCATGGTAAACACAGTGGCACTCAGGTGCATGAGACAGGCAGTTTATCAGACAGAAAACATCGGACATTTTGGGCTGGCTGCCAAATATTATACGCATTTCACGTCACCTATTAGAAGATATCCTGATCTTATAGTACATAGACTTTTGAGGCTTTGGCTACAGAATCCTATCATGATTGGTAATAAAGAGGATAAACTGGAAGAAAAACTCTCAGCTGTAGCTGAGCATGCTTCCGTGCAGGAAAGAGTGGCTGCCGATGCCGAAAGGGCTACGGTAGAGCTTAAAAAAGTCGAATATATGGCTGGTCATATAGGTGAAGAATTTAGCGGCGTGATTTCAGGGGTAACAGCCTTTGGAATGTTTGTGGAATTGGATAACGGAGTGGAAGGACTGGTACATATTTCCAGTCTTATGGACGATTACTACGAATTTTACGAAGAACACTATGCGCTTATCGGCACTCATACCAGAAATCAGTACCGTCTGGGGGATAAGGTGCGCATAGAAGTTCTGCAGGTTAATATTTCCGACACAAGTATTGATTTTATTATGGCAGGGGAAAATGACGGCGTAAGGGAGCATATTAGGCAGCAGCTTTTAAGCAGGCAGCGGCATGCTTCCGTTCGTGGGCAGAAACGGATAAATAGCGGTAGTGCAGGCAGTAAGGTACAGAAAAAGAAAGCGGATAGGAAAGCCGGAAATAAAAAGTCCGGGAATAAGAAGTATGGGCCTCGCGGCAGCAGATATGGTAAAACTAAGGGCAGCAAGAGTCATAGAAGGAATGGTAAGTAGGGAAAGCGGTTATGGCTGAGCAAAAGATAAAAATTATAATAGAAAACAGGAAAGCCCGTCATGATTTTGCAATTCTTGAAACCTATGAAACGGGCATAGAACTTACGGGAACGGAAGTAAAGTCATTGCGGGCAGGTAAGGCTAATTTTAAGGATAGTTATGCCCAGGTCACTAATGCGGGTGAGGTTTTTGTTTATAATTTTCATATAAGCCCTTATGAACATGGCAATATCTTTAATCACGATCCCTTGCGCAGCCGGCGTCTGCTGTTGCACAAGGGGGAAATACGTAAACTTATTGGGAAGGTAAAGGAAAAAGGATACACGCTGGTCCCTTTGAAACTCTATTTCAAGCATGGTCTTGTGAAAATGGAACTGGCACTCGCAGTGGGGAAAAAAACATATGACAAGAGGCAGGAACTAGCAAAAAAAGACGCCAGACGGGAAATGGAACGGGCCATAAAAGAACGGAACAGGTGACATAAAATAATGGTATTTGCTTTTTAAAATCAGCTATGGTATCATAAACACTAGCATATCTGCTTATTATCGGGGATGTACTGGTTTCGACGGAGATAGGTGTGATATGATAAGCGAGCCGTGGTCCCATCTGCACGTTAATCGGTGGACGTTTAAATATAAACGCAAACAGAGAATACGCTTTAGCAGCTTAATTGCTAACTGCCGTCCAAGCCTCTTCCCACGGGTGAGGAATGGCAGACAATTAGTGGGATACCTTGCAGTTTAATCCTGAAGGCTGTGGGGGAATTTATCGGGATAGCGGCTTAACAGCCTGGTGCTAGGCGGTTATGTTGCGAAGCATGGTATAGCATCTGCGCTCGGAGAAAGTTGTATTGCAGTGTTTTCGGACAGGGGTTCGACTCCCCTCATCTCCACCAAAATTTAGTGGGGAAAAAATTGATATTGGGGGCATAGCTCAGCTGGGAGAGCGCTTGAATGGCATTCAAGAGGTCAGCGGTTCGATCCCGCTTGTCTCCACCAAATTCAAATATTAAAGCGAATATCAGGATATATGATATTCGCTTTTTTTATGTAATAAATTGTGATATACTATAAAAAAAATTAGAGGAGGTATCATGGAGACCAGGGTAGCAGTAATTTCCATCATTATCACTAAAGAGGATTCGGTAGACAAGCTTAATGATATTCTGCATACCTATCGGCAGCATATCATTGGCAGAATGGGGATTCCTTACAGAACAAAAGGCATAAATATTATTTGTGTGGCTATAGATGCGCCATCAGATATTATTAGTGCCCTGTCCGGAAAGCTCGGGCAACTGCCAGGTGTAAGTGCTAAAGCAACTTATTCGTCAGCTATTGAAAATACTGACGAAAAATAAGGCTAATATTTTGAGTGTGGGATATTAAATCTAAAACTAACGAGGAAGCGTAGCTGACTTGAAAGGGATGAAATTAATGTATAATGTAAATTCAATGAAGGCTGAAGAGTTTATAAGTCACGAGGAAATTCTAGCAACCTTGGCTTATGCAGAGAAAAATAAAGACAATTTTTCTCTTGTGGACGAAATTATTGATAAAGCCAGGCTGAGAAAGGGATTGACACATCGTGAGGCATCAGTATTGCTGGCTTGCGAAAATAAAAACAAACTTCAGGAAATCTATGATTTAGCGAAGCAGATTAAACTTGATTTTTATGGTAACCGTATAGTGCTCTTTGCTCCGCTATATTTGTCCAATTACTGCATTAACGGGTGTACCTACTGCCCTTATCATGCAAGGAATAAACATATCACTAGGAAAAAGCTTACCCAGAAAGAAGTAGCCGCAGAAGTTATTGCTTTGCAGGATATGGGGCATAAGCGCCTTGCATTGGAAACGGGCGAAGATCCAGTAAATAACCCCATTGAATATATTTTAGAATGCATTAATACGATTTATTCAATTAAACATAAAAATGGCGCTATCAGGCGGGTAAATGTCAATATTGCAGCGACCACAGTAGAAGATTACCGCAGATTAAAAGCAGTTGGAATAGGGACTTATGTTTTGTTTCAGGAAACGTATCATAAGGGAAGCTACGAACAGTTGCATCCTACGGGACCTAAGCATAATTACGCTTACCATACCGAGGCTATGGATAGGGCTATGGAAGGCGGAATTGATGATGTTGGGCTGGGCGTATTATTCGGACTAGAACGATATAAATATGAATTTGCTGGTCTGCTGATGCATGCAGAACATCTTGAGGCTGTACATGGGGTAGGGCCACATACTATAAGTGTGCCGCGCATTAAACGTGCTGATGACATTGATCCAAGTGTTTTCGCTAATGGAATTGATGATGAAATATTTGCGAAAATAGTAGCTTTGATTAGAATATCCGTGCCCTATACCGGCATGATAATATCAACTCGTGAAAACCAGCAGGTGCGTGAAAGGGTTTTGCATCTCGGCATTTCCCAAATAAGTGGGGGTTCCCGGACTTCTGTGGGCGGTTATACGGATGAAGAGCGTCCGACTGATACGGAACAGTTTGACGTGTCCGATCAACGTACATTGGATGAAGTAATAAGGTGGCTGATGCAACTCGGATTCCTGCCATCTTTCTGTACAGCCTGTTATAGGGAGGGACGTACAGGGGATCGTTTTATGGAATTGTGTAAATCCAAGCAAATTCAAAATTGTTGTCACCCTAATGCTATGCTGACATTGAAAGAATTTTTAGTGGATTATGCTTCAGAAGAAACTAGAATTCTGGGAGAAAAATTAATTGAAGCAGAACTGTTAAACATCCCAAAAGAAAAGGTGCGTCAGACTTGTGCAGGCTATTTAGAAAAGATTGAAAAAGGCATGAGGGATTTTAGATTTTAAAAGTCAGAGAAGAGTAAAGGAACAGGGAAAAAGAAGAAATTAACGGCACAAAAAAAGACACTGTCATATTGTTTGCAATATGACAGTGTCTTTTTTTTGATTTTATTTATTCTTCATCATCAGACAACTCATCAGAGTCTGGCAAGAAACTATTGGCATGGCTTTGCAGGTTCTCGCGTTCTTCGTTAATACTACCGCGGTTATCCGTAAGGCCCTGGAGAGCTGATTGCAGATTATTTGTCAGATAGGCCAACATATCATCAGCATATTGGAGAGAATCATGCTTTACACGTATAGCGTAATCATCAGCATCACGTTTAATTTCTTCCTGATAATGCAGAGCATCCGCCTTGAGGTCTTCGGCAACAATAGCAGCCTGTTTAACTATTTCTTCTTCTTGAATTTTGCTATCAGCTTCAGCAGTAGCACGGCCTATAATACGCTCAGCCTCATCTTTAGCCTGTTGCACAATTTTGTCAGCTTCTTCATAGGCTTTGTTAACTATACTTTTCTGTTCTTCTAAAACATGACTGGCATTACTGACTTCTTTTGGAATGGCATCCTTTAAATCATCTAAGGCACCAACTAAATCATTTTCTTCAATAATAATTTTATCAGTCAGGGGGATACGGCTGGCTTCGCTAATCATATTAAATATTTCTTCGAAAATCCTATCCAGAGTCATATTGGTATTATTGCGTTCGAGCATTTACGAAACCTTCCTTTCCTAATTCACTTTTTGTCTGACGTGTTCACGCACACGTTCTTCGATGCATTCAGGAACCAAATCAGTTAGTTTGGCACCAAAAGTTGCCAGTTCACGTACACCTGATGAACTGACAAAGGAGTAACGGGAATTTGTCATAATAAAGACTGTTTCTAGGTTATTATTTATTTTTTTTATGAGCAGAGCTCGTTGAAATTCGTATTCAAAATCAGTGAAAGCGCGTAGTCCTCTTACAATAAAAGGGGCTTTTTCCTTAACACAAAATTCATTTAGCAAACCTGAAAAACTGGTTACACGGATATTAGGTATATGACTGGTCGCAATCTTTAACATTTCGACTCTTTCATCCGTGCTGAACATGGCTTTATCTTTACCAGGATTATAAAAAACACTGACGATGAGCTCGTCAAACATGGCACTTGCTCTTTCGAAAATGTCAATATGCCCTTTTGTAACTGGATCAAAACTACCAGGACAAACTGCTCTGCGCACGGCTTGGCCTCCTAAATAATAGCGTATAAATGAAATTTTATCACATTATCTTGTTTTATATTCGACGTAAAACAGGTATATCCTTTTTATTAATAAATTATTTTGCAGAGATTTTTCAAAGTATTAAAAACAAAACTACTGGGGGTTTATGAATTTTATAAAGTCTACTACTGTTTCGCCATATCTTTCACTGCGAAAAAGTTCATATTCTGCAGGTAATGCAGGTAAAATGTCATGCTGGGAATGTTCCGCAATCAGCCAGCCATTGCGGTTTATAATAGGGAATTGCACAAGGGCAGTAATAATTCTGCTCAACCAATCTTTATTATATGGAGGATCGCAAAAAATAAAATCAAATTTTTGGCTCTTGTGATGTAATTTTTCAATACTTGCAACGGCATCATTTTTTATAACGGTACAGTCCTGATCAGCATGGCATTTGGCTATATTGTTGCGCACAAGGCGAATGGAGCCTTGGCTTTTATCAATAAAGGTTATCGAAAGTGCTCCGCGGCTCCAGCTTTCCAGGCCTAGGTTTCCTGTACCGGCAAACAGATCAAGAACCTGCGTACCGGTTATTCTGGCGCCGATAATGCCAAAAACGGATTCTTTTACTCTGTCTGACGTAGGGCGCAAATTCATATTTTGGGGAGTTATTAAATGAAGACCGCGGGCACGGCCGGCAATGATTCTCATAATAAAATTTATCACCTTAAAATTTTCGCCGTATGCTATAATGTTTGTAAATATGTTTTAATTTATTTAAAGTTTAAAGGAGCAGCGGTAGGATGAAAAAATTTTTTCCGTTAATTATTTTGGCGCTGCTGTTTTTTTATTTCTGCATATGGCGTATGCCGTCAACACAGACTGTCAGTTTAAAAGCACTGCCTCCAACGGCGGAGGCAATTTTGCTGCCTTTAGATGGCAGACCAGTATGCACTTCCTTGCCAAAACAGCTTGGGGAACTTGCTGGTATTAAGGTAATTTTACCGCCAATTGGATTTCTTGACAACTATAGCAAACCTGCTCAGAGAGCACAACTATATTTATGGTTGCGAGATACTGTTTCTGATGTCGATTATGCATTTATTTCATCGGACCTTCTGATTCATGGAGGCCTTTTAAATTCGCGCCTCCCTTTAGGGGATGTCCCAGCGCAAAACAATTTTCTGAAGGTCATGTCGGATCTGCGGGATGCGAATCCGAAAGTGAAATTTGCTTGCTTTTCCATTATTCCCAGACTTTTAGTCAGTGATCAATTAATTCCGGATAGCTGGTATCAATGGCATTTAATGCGATATACAACTTTGCGTGATATGACTGAAACATTTAATGATCTGGATTTGACCAGGGAAGAGATGGAACTTGCCGCAAGGATTCCTGATGATATATTGCAGAAATATAGTTCTCTTTATATGGCTAATGACAGGTTCAATAAGGATTTTGTAAAGTTAAGTGCCACTAATTTTATGACGGTTATTGGACAAGATGACGGTTCTGTTTTTGGACTGCCTAACCGTAATCTGAAATATGCCAGAATTTATGAGAAAGACATTCCTAATGCCTATATTACTTACGGAGCGGATGAAGTGGCAGCTGTTTTATTAGGCCGTGCTTATCTACAACAGCAAAATTACAAACCAAAAATTTTTTTGCAGTATGCTGCGCCGGGGATGGAATTTATGTATATGCCATTTATGTCGGCCAGTGTGGGGGAAACTTTGAGGGACAAACTAAATTTAATAGGCGCGGAAGAGGCTGAAAATATAGAAACTGCCGATATTGTAATTTACATTAATTGTGGCAGCAAATCCCATAAACCTAATAAAGAACAGGCAGAAGAAGTATGGAATATCATAAAGAGCAATAAAAAGACAGCATTAATTGATTTGAGCGCGAATTTTAATGCGGATGAACTATTATTGCCAGTACTGCTGGAAGAAAAGGTTGCCGTGAACAAATTGGTCGCCTATGCAGGATGGAATACTTTCAGTAATTCCGCCGGTACGGCTATAGCCCAGTCAGTTATTTTTGTATTGCGCTGCCGGCAGCTAGATGCTGCGGAACTGCCGGATCTTTATGCGGCCAATGTACGGTTTCTTGTAAACAGGATATTGGAAGATTATATTTATCAGAAATTATATCATGATAAGCTTAGAAAAGAGGTACAAGGGCGCAATTTTAATCCGTCACTCCTGACAGAAACACAGCAGCAGGTAGCGCATCTGTTGGTCCAGCAATACATGAATTTAAAAACTGCGGAGTTACTGCATTACAACTTGGGTTGCACGCCCTTTTTCGTACAGGATGGCAGGGAATATTATATTAAGAATTTGCAGGGCGAAATATATTTTCCATGGAAAAGAATTTTTGAAATAGGGTTTGACCTGCAGACAACATTCGGATGTAAAATTGTGAAAGAAAGAGCGGAATGAATAAAAGAACGGATTTTTATCCGTTCTTTTATTTTTCAGTGAAGTTCTCGGTTTTTAGTGATGGAACAGGCGCAGCCCTGTAAAAGCCATGGCAATACCGTATTTATCACATGTTGCGATAACATTGTCATCACGGATGGAACCGCCGGCTTGGGCAATGTATTGGACACCGCTGCGGTGGGCCCGTTCAATATTATCGCCGAAAGGGAAGAATGCGTCACTGCCAAGGGATACGCCATGCAGTTTGGTGAGCCATGTTTTTTTCTCATCGCGGGTAAGTGGCAGAGGTTTTTTCGTAAAAAAGTTTTCCCAGATGCCGTCAGCTAAGACATCGTCATGATCTTCTGAAATATATACATCAATAGTATTGTCACGGTCCGGGCGGCGGAGATTGTTTTTGAATGGAAGCGAGAGAACTTTTGGATTCTGCCGCAGCCACCAGATATCTGCCTTATTGCCTGCAAGGCGTGTGCAGTGTATCCGGGACTGCTGGCCGGCCCCGATACCAATGGCCTGTCCGTCTTTTACATAGCAGACAGAGTTTGATTGGGTATATTTAAGGGTGATAAGTGCAATAATCAAATCGCGGATTGCCTCAGGCGGGAAATCCTTGTTGACGGTGGGGCGGCTTGCCAAAAGTTTTTCAGTAATCTCGGCATTATTGCGGTGTTGCTCAAAGGTAATGCCGAAAACTTCCTTGGTCTCACGTTCATTAGGGATATATTCGGGATCAATCCGGAGAATATTATAGGAACCTTTGCGTTTCGTTTTAAGCACGCGCAGGGCCTCTTCCGTATAATCGGGTGCAATAATGCCGTCTGAGACTTCCCTCGCCAGCATAACAGCCGTTGTTTCGTCGCATATATCTGACAGAGCAACAAAGTCCCCATAAGAACTCATGCGGTCAGCACCACGTGCCCTGGCATAGGCTGTTGACAGCGGCGTGAGCGGCAAATCGTCAACGTAATATATTTTTTTTAAGATATCATCCATGGGCAGGCCTACTGCGGCGCCAGCTGGGCTTACATGCTTAAATGATGTTGCGGCTGGTAAGCCTGTGGCTTTTTTTAATTCTTTAACTAACTGCCAGCTGTTAAACGCGTCTAAAAAATTGATGTAGCCCGGACGGCCGTTTAATACTTCCACAGGTAAATCTCGGTTGTTTTTCATGTAAATGCGGGAATTGTCCTGATTAGGATTACAGCCGTATTTTAAAGGTAATTCTTTCAAAATTGCATCCTCCTGTACTTATACTATTATATAAACATCGTATAAATATATAAAACTGGACGGAACTGGGATAAATATCAGGCGGTCAGTGTCATGGGCCATACTTTTTTGCTGGATTCTGCCTATGCCAAGTATATGATCTGGTATATTAAAAATTATAAAAGCGGATAATATTTTTTGTCAATAAAAGACGTTTATATGCTAAAATAAAACAAATAAATAGGGGATGATGATATGTCATATTGTTATGTCTGCCCGCATCGTTGTGGTGTTGACAGACCACAGAGCATAAATGATGAAGAAGGTGTTTTCGGAAGTTGCGGTTGCGGGCTGCAGCCTATTGTGGCACGTGCAGGCCTGCATATGTGGGAGGAACCATGCATTAGCGGCACAAGGGGAAGCGGCACGGTATTTTTTTCCGGATGTAATTTACACTGCGTTTTTTGCCAAAACCATAAAATCAGCAGTGGCAGTGTCGGCAGGGAAATAACCGTAAAGCATTTACGGGAGATTTACTATGAACTTATTGCCCAAGGGGCACATAATATAAATCTGGTGACCCCGACACATTTTGCAGAAGCTGTCATAGAAAGTTTGCAGTCACCATTGCCTGTGCCGGTAGTCTACAATACCAGCGGGTTTGAGGTATTGGATACTTTGCGCAGACTGGAAGGAAAAATACAGATATACATGCCGGATTTAAAATATGTCAATGATATTCCTGCTATAAAATATAGCAATGCACCATATTATTTTCGCACAGCAACCCAGGCCATAAAGGAAATGTATCGGCAGGTTGGTTCATATAGACTTGATAATGACGGAATTATGAAAAGTGGTGTACTTATCAGGCACCTTATTTTGCCAGGGCAGGTTGAAGATACAAAAAGAATAATCGACTGGATTGCCCAGAATTTCAAATCGGGGCAGATTATGTTCAGTCTAATGCGCCAGTATGTTCCTTGCGGACGTGCACAGGAATTTCCGGAAATTAACCGTAAGGTTTCTGATGATGAGTATGGTGAACTTGAAGATTATTTATTGCACAGTTCCATAGAAGATGGTTTTCTGCAGGAAAAGACAGCCGCTAGTGAGGACTTTATACCATGTTTTGATGAGTCTGGGGTTTGAGATATAAGTGGCGGCATTACATGTTTAACCAGCAGATGTATCAGATGTATCATAATAATATGGAGAAGTTAAAAAATCGCTGCCGTAAACCTGTGGAGGCATACGCAGTAGCGCAGAAAGATTGCTGGAAGCTATATCAAGTTCCAACTGTTCTTTTAAGGAAGTGCTCTGCATTGAATACGGATTATTACCGAGTTTGGTAATAATTGGCAGTTCATTTTGGGCTTTTATAACTTTTAAAATTTGGCGGCCTGTGCTTGAGAAAGCAAGTACCCTGAAATACGCGGGAACTTTTTGTTCAAAATAGTGGCGGGGTTTTTGCAGAAGCAGTTGCAAAAACAGCCTGCGGATCCGTGCCGTAGGGTAGCGTTTTTTCGTGCAGCACTGCAAAGCTTCAGATAGGGAAGAGCAACGGACAGCTTCTTTAATCAGATTTTCAAGGCCTTCACTGCATTGACAGCTATCGGCGATTTCTTCAGTGCCCAGCATGGCAAGGCGATACTTAATTAACTGCCATAAAAGTTGTTCGTTATAGCCTGCTGCAGCTTTATGGTATTCGGAAAGCTTTTGCCAAACAATGGGAGGAAGTGCCGTTTGCACTTGGGTAATGCGCTGTTCAAGAAAAGCAGCGCGGATGGCAGTGGCACTGGCTATGGAGCCGCATATGCTGCTCTCGTTATAACCGGTTTGTTGTCGTTGTATGAAAATCGGGCTGATTGAAGTATTTTCTAGGGCCTTACAATATTCCAGTGCTAAAATGTCATTGGGCATATTTAAATGAATTTTTTTGTCGCTAAGTTCTTCTATGGCGCTGCTGTAAGCAGCAGCATAAGTAAGTCCTGTCTTAAGACCCAACTGCAACTGGTGCTTAAATTTGGAACTCAGGGTGATGCGTGCTATGGTTTTAAAATCATAGTTGGGATTTTCTGCTCCGCATGCCAGATATTTTACACAACCTGTAGCCTGTAAAATAGCGACAGCTCCCTGTGCAAAAAATTCTGCACTGCGCAGGGAAAAAGCAGCAGGTAGCTCCAAAATCAGATCAATACCGTTCATTACTGCAATGCGTGCGCGGAGCCATTTATTCCAGAAAGCAGGTTCGCCGCGCTGCATAATAGTACCGCTCATTACTGCTATTACTGGCAGGCCTGTTTTTTGCGCTTCTTTCAAGTGATACAGATGTCCGTTGTGAAAAGGATTATATTCGGCAATAATGCCTACTGCTTGCTGCATTTTTACTCCTTATACATGATTTTGCAATAATCTTTCTTTAATAATTATAGCATAACTTTAGGCCTGCTTTTTATGATAAATATTTGGAAGTTTGCTGTCATGAATATGTCACATAAAACTGATGAAATACTGATGAAATATAGAAAGCAGCACTGTTCAATTCTTATTAAAAGGTGTATACTAGGAATGTAATGAATGTTATCAATATGTAAGATAAATATTCTTATTTAGGAGGCCTATAATGGTTGTTTTTGTAGTAAACTGCGGTAGTTCTTCAATTAAGTATCAGCTTATTAATATGGAAGGCGAAATTGTAATGGCTAAAGGTCTTATCGAACGCATCGGGATGGACGGCTCACTACTTAAACATACGCCTGTAGGTAAAGATACAGTTACTGTCAATGCCGATATTCCTGACCATAAGGTAGGAATTCAAATGGTAATTGAGGCACTTACTAATAGTGAATACGGCGTGATTGGAAGCATGAAAGGAATAGATGCTGTCGGTCATCGCGTGGTTCATGGCGGGGAGAGATTTACTGACAGTGTTCTTATAACATCTGACGTCCTTAAGGGCATTGAGGCCTGCAGTGAAATTGCGCCTTTGCATAATCCGCCGAATGTACTGGGTATCAAAGCATGTACAGAGTTAATGCCAGATACGCCACAGGTAGCTGTATTCGATACAGCATTTCATCAAACGATGCCTCGTGTTGCGTTCTTATACGGACTACCTTATGAGTTATATGTAAAATATGGCCTGCGCAGATATGGGTTTCATGGCACATCACATAAATATGTCGCCCAGAGAGCGGCTGAAATGATGGGGGAGCACACTAATGATTTGCGCATTATAACTTGTCATTTAGGAAATGGTGCCAGTATAACAGCTATAAAATATGGAAAATCTGTTGATACAAGCATGGGGTACACTCCCTTGGAAGGTCTTATTATGGGAACTCGCAGCGGGGAGATTGATCCGGCTATAATACCTTTTTTAATGGAAAAGGAGCACATGACTGCCCAGCAGGTTGATAATTACTTAAATAAGCAAAGTGGTATTTTGGGTATTTCTGGCGTTTCCAGTGATTTCCGCGATTTGGAAGAGGCTGCTAACAGTGGAGATGAACGTAGCCAGCTTGCAATAGATATTTTTGCTTATAAAGTAAAAAAGTATATCGGTTCATATGTGGCAGCTATGGGTGGCGTGGATGCTATAGTTTTCACGGCAGGGTTAGGTGAAAATTCACCGTTTATGCGCGATAAAATTTGTAATGGGTTGGAGTATCTTGGTACGCGTATTGACCCTGTTTTAAATGCAGTTCGTGGTGAAGCGCGTGAAATCAGTATAAGACGTGCCAGGGTAAAAATTTTTGTTATTCCTACAAATGAGGAATTGGTTATCGCGCGGGACACATATAGGATTTGCCGTCGGATAACCAAGCTGTAAGCTGTATTTTGCTTGACAAGGACGCTATACATAGATATAATTGTAACGATTGGTAGAATATGGTAGAAATAAGTGTTGCGGAAATAAAGAGAAATCTGGCTGAACAGAAGACTTTTTCTTACAGTCTTGAACCTGAAGAGTTGAATATATCAGAACGAGATATTCATATTCTGGGGACAATAAATGCTGAAGGTAAGATAAGTAATGTCGGTAGAATTTTGTTTTTAGAGGCTGTTATAACAGCAAAAGTGCAGCACGCTTGTAACCGCTGTTTGAAAGAATTGGTAACATGTATTAAAGCAGAGGTTACTGAGGAATTTTATATATCGGACACAGAAGGGATTGAGCAGGATGTTTCTACCTGCGATTCTGATATACTTGATATAACAGAGCCACTACGAGAAGGTCTGTTGCTGGCAGAACCGATGCAGACTCTTTGCAAGGAAGACTGTTTGGGCCTTTGCCCTATCTGTGGTACCGATCTTAATACTGGTTGCTGTGACTGTGACAGAACTTCTTTTGATCCTAGGCTAACAGTATTAAAAAAATTGAGGAAAAACTAATCCAGCATATTTGATAGCCTGAGGAGGTGTAAGGAAATGGCAGTACCAAAGAGAAAAATGTCCAAATCCCGCCGCGATTCTCGTCGCGCTAATTGGAAACTGACTGTGCCTAATTTGGTGGAATGTCCGCAATGTCATGAAATGAAAATGCCCCATCGAATTTGTCCTGAATGTGGTTTCTATAAAGGTAAACAGGTCATTGCAACGGATGAATAGTTATAGTTTGAAGACCCTTTAAGCTGAAGCTTTTAGGGTCTTTACTTTTAATATAAAAAATTATAAATTTGTGAAATTATTGGAAATATTGGAAATTTCGCTTGCCAAAATGATATTCTGATTTTATAATATAGACAGATATTATGATCTGGTACTAAAAAGTTGGTGTATGCAGGAATGAATTCTTTTAAAAAGCTAATGCGACATGAAAAATTGAAAAGAATTCTGCGTGACAATCCATTCAGAACAGACAAGCAGCTGGCAGAAGATCTGGATGTCAGCGTACAGTCTATCAGATTGGATCGTATTGCCCTTGGCATTCCTGAATTACGGGAACGTACGCGTAACATGGCGGAAAATGCACAAAACAAACTCCGGGCCATTGATAAAAAGGATATAATAGGCGAGCTCGTTGATTTGGAATTGAATAAGATAGGTATTTCAACCATGAAAATATTACCGGAAATGGTGTTGGAAAAAACAGGCGTAGCCCGCGGATATTATATGTTTGCCATGGCTGATACTTTGGCTTTAGCTGTTGTAGATGCGCAGATAGCATTAACTGGGGTCTGCAATGTGAAATATAAAATTCCGGTATACTCGGGAGCAACTCTGGTAGCTAAAGCAGAGGTAACACACAAACGTAATAATAAGTATTTTATTTGGGTAAAAATCAGGAATAATAACGAGGAAGTTTTTAGGGCTAAATTTATTGTTGTATCCTTAGACCAGGAAAGGAAACCGAAAGAATGAAAATAGCTTTAGATGTCATGGGAACTGATTATGGCCCCCAGGAAATGGTATTAGGAGCAGTACAGGCAGTGAGAACTTTTGGCTGCGAAATCATACTGGTGGGAGATTCTGATATTATTGGGGGACTTTTGCGTAAATATAAAGCGGATAATGACTCGAGAATAACTATTCATCATGCCAGTGAAGTGATTTCCATGAGGGAACATGCGAGCATTGCCGTAAAATCTAAAAAAGATGCTTCTGTGGTAGTGGGAGCCAAAATGTTGCGAAATAAAGAATGCGATGCGCTGATTGCACCTGCTAGTACTGGTGCTGCCGTAGCGGCGGCATTATTCTGCTTAGGGAGAATTCGTGGGGTGGATCGTCCTGCTATAGCTACGCCTATTCCAAGTTTGACGGGAACAACAGTGGTCTTGGATAGTGGAGCCAAAGTAGATGCCAAGCCTGAGCATATGGTACAGAATGCTATTATGGGTACCGTCTATGCTGAAAGAATATTGCGTATAAAAAATCCTAAGGTTGGGCTATTAAATATTGGTGAAGAAGAAACGAAAGGTAACGAGCAGGCTTTAGAAACCTATCCTTTGCTGCAGAGTAACGGGCAGATAAATTTTATAGGTAATGTAGAAGGAAGAGATATAAATAAAGGGACAGTGGATGTAGTGGTTTGTGACGGATTTGTCGGTAATGTTGTTTTGAAATTTGCCGAAGGGCTGGCTTGGGCAATTTTAAAGCTTATGAAAGAAGCTATTTTAGATGGCGGGATTATGGCTAAAGTAGGAGGAATGCTGATTAAACCATCCCTGAAGAAATTGGGAAAACGTCTTGATCCATCAGAATACGGCGGTGCGCTCTTATTAGGGGTCCGCGCACCTTTTATAATTTGCCATGGCAGTTCTAGAGCAAAGTCAATTACCAGTGCCATCAAAGTGGCTATGGATTTTGTCGATAATGATGTAATCAATCATATTGGTGCAAGAATAGCTGCATCGAAAAAAGAGCGGGGTATCAAAGAATGACAAGAGCAGTCGGCATTTTAGGTATGGGATATTATGTCCCTAAAAAAATTATAACAAATTACGATTTGGAAAAGATTGTGGACACAAGTGACCAGTGGATAACAGAGCGTACTGGCATCAAACAGAGGCATGTTGCTGCGGAAAATGAAGCCACATCAGATATGTCGCTTATTGCATCAGAGAAGGCTCTGCAGGATGCTGGTATGTCAGCGGAGGATATTGATCTTATTATTTTAGCTACTGCATCTCCTGATCATGCTTTTCCTTCTACGGCCTGTATACTTCAGGATCGTTTGAGAGCTAAAAACGCCGCCGCTTTTGATTTATCCGCAGGATGCAGCGGTTTTGTCTATAGTCTGGCTGTGAGCAGTCAGCTTATAAAGTCTGGGCTTTATAAAAATATACTTATTATAGGGGCGGAAACTTTGTCAAGTATAATGAATTGGCATGACCGCAATACCTGTGTGGTTTTTGGCGATGGAGCTGGAGCAGCTGTTGTTGGGATTACAGAACCGGGCTATGGTGTTTTAGGAATTGATATGGGTGCTGATGGCAGCGGCGGTAAATATCTGTATCAGCCTGCAGGAGGAAGCCGTTGCCCGGCAAGTTCTGAGACTGTTGCAGCTAATGACCATACCATTCATATGAATGGGCAGGAGGTATTTAAATTTGCCATTAAAATTATGGGTAAAACTACAGAAAAAGTACTGGCAAATGCCAACATGAAACCAGAAGATATAGATATGCTTATTCCCCATCAGGCAAATCTCAGAATTATTACATCTGCAGCCAAACGGCTAAACCTGCCAATGGAGAAAGTGTGGGTAAATCTGGATAAATATGCCAACACTTCAGCAGCTTCCATCCCTATTGCGCTATGCGAGGCTCAGGCGGCAGGTGCCATAAAAAAAGGTGATAATATTCTGCTGGCCGGGTTCGGGGCAGGTTTAACCTGGGCATCCGTTGTACTGAAATGGTGTAAAGAGAAGATATCTTGAAAGAGAGGTAAAGTCTGCATGAGCAAAATAGCATTCGTCTTTCCCGGACAGGGAGCCCAGAACGTAGGGATGTGCAAAAATTTTTACGATCAATATACGGTTGCAAGGCATATTTTTGAGGAAGCAGATGAAGCTTTAGGGTTCTCAATAACAAAAATGTGTTTTGAAGGACCGGAGGACGAACTTTGCCTTACTTATAATACCCAACCGGCTATTTTGACTGCAAGCATTGCCTGTGCGGCAGTACTGAAGCAGTATGATATATGCTGCGATGTTGCGGCAGGTCATAGCTTGGGTGAATATTCCGCCCTTGTGGTTTCTGAGGCTCTAGCTTTTGCGGATGCCGTGCGCATCGTGCGTCAGAGAGGGCAGTTTATGCAGGAAGCAGTTCCTGTGGGAGAAGGCGGAATGGCGGCTGTCTTAGGAATGGAAAGCGAACGCATTGTGGAAATTTGCAATAAGGTGACGGCTGAAAACGGCGGGATAGTGCAAGCAGTTAATTTCAATTGTCCTGGACAGGTTGTTATTGCCGGTGCTACTGCTGCGGTTGATAGTGCTTGTGAAGATTTAAAGGCAGCTGGAGCCAAACGTGTTGTGCAGCTTCCTGTAAGTGCGCCGTTCCACAGCAGCCTGATGCAGCCAGCTTCTAAACGGTTGGCGGAGGCTTTAGCGCAGATTACTATCCATGATGCCAAAATTCCGGTAATTGCCAATGTTACTGCAAAGGAAGTAAAGTTATCTGCTGAAATAAATGAATCACTGATTAAACAGGCAGCCAGCCCTGTTTTATGGGAAAAATCTGTATTAAATATGGCGACGGATGGTGTTGATACTTTCATCGAAGTGGGACCCGGTAAAACCCTTACCGGATTCACGAAAAAAATTGCTAAGGGGCTACCAGCTTTGAATGTCGAAGATCCGGAGAGCCTGAAAAAAACACTTGAATATTTAAAAGGAGGGAAAATAAATGAATCTTGAAGGGAAAAAAGCTTTAGTCACCGGTTCTTCTCGCGGAATAGGTCGTGTTATAGCATTAGCCTTGGCCAAGGCAGGAGCTGATGTTGCTGTGAATTATATTACAGGCAATGAGGCAGATGCAAAAGAAGTTGCCGAAGCCATAAAGGCCATGGGGCGTAAGGCGCTGCTTATTCAAGCTAACGTCTCTTCTTATTCGGAGAGTGAATCTATGCTAGAAAAAGTGGTGCAGGAGTTCGGGAGCGTTGATATTTTGATTAACAATGCCGGCATTACCCGGGATGGCCTTCTGATAAGGATGAAAGAAGAGGACTGGGATGCTGTACTGGCTACTAATTTAAAAGGCGTATATAATTGCACTAAAGCGGCGATAAAATATATGATGAAACAAAGAAGTGGCCGCATTGTCAGCATCAGTTCAGTGGTAGGGATAATAGGTAATGCGGGACAGGCTAATTATGCCGCTGCTAAAGCTGGTATTTTGGGCTTTACCAAAGCAGTTGCAAAAGAAGTGGCCTCCCGCGGTATTACGGTAAATGCGGTGGCACCAGGGTTTATAAAAACAGATATGACCCGCGTGCTTCCTGAAAAGGTTGTAGAAGGCATGATAGCCACTATTCCTCAAAAGCGTTTAGGTGAACCTGAGGACATTGCTAAGGCGGTATTGTTCTTTGTGAGTGATAACGCTGATTATATAACCGGCCAGACTTTACATGTTGACGGCGGTATGGTAATGTAATATTGCAACAATCTATTTTATTTTGGAAGGAGGTGAATCGTGATGAGCACTTTCGAAAAAGTAAGAGACATCACTGTTGAGCAATTGAGCGTTGACGCAGACGAAGTAAAGATGGAATCCGCTTTCATCGATGATCTCGGCGCCGACTCCCTCGATATAGTTGAGCTTATTATGGCTTTTGAGGAAGAATTTAACGTTGAAATTCCCGATGAAAAGGCTGAAAAAATTCGTACTATTGGTGACGCAGTTAAACTGTTGGATGAGGAAAAATAACGTTTGTAGGATTTTTTCTGGGGACCTTTCAGGTCCCCAGAAAAACTATCAATTATTTGAAGATGAAAATGTTTTGTAATCCTGAAGTGGGGGATATTTGTTGAAATTACCGGTGCTGAAAATCGGCAAACTTGTTGCAGAGTTGCCGATTATACAGGGAGGTATGGCTATAAGGTTGTCTACGGCCCGTCTGGCTTCTGCCGTGGCAAATGAAGGAGGCATTGGGCTTATAGCTGCCTCTGGAATGGAATTCTGTGAATTGCGCCAGGAAATACGTTTAGCAAGGAAACTTACTGGCGGACGGGGTATAATAGGAATTAATGCCATGGTTGCTGCAAGAGCATTCTTGGGCCTTATTACGACTGCGGCACAGGAAAAAATTGATTTAATTGTGGCAGGCGCTGGTTTTTCAAGAGATATGTTCGCCGTCGGGCGTGAATATGGAGTAGAGATTGTACCTATTGTTTCTTCAGTGAAGTTAGCCAAAATTTCCGAGAAGCTGGGTGCTTCAGCTATAATTGTTGAAGGAACAGAGGCTGGCGGGCATCTTGGCACCCAACAGTCAATTAAGGAAATATTGCCTGATATAGTTAAAGCAGTAAAGATTCCTGCTATTGCAGCGGGCGGTGCCATTACTGGAAGAGATGTGGTGGACCTTTTGAATCTTGGGGCAAGTGGTGTACAAATGGGCAGCCGCTTTGCTGCCAGCGAGGAGTCAAATGGTGCTCCGGCGTTAAAAGATTTTTATTTACACATGACTAAAGATGACATAGTACAAATTGACAGCCCTGTCGGGTATAAGGGGCGTGCCATAAAAAGCCCCTTTGCTAAGCTGTCTTTAGAAAATAAGACGCCCCGTCCGACGGTGTGCGATGGCTGTCTTAAGCATTGCAATCACAGTTTCTGCATTATACGTGCATTGACGCGTGCTCAGCAGGGAGATGTGGAAACGGGCTTGGTGTTTACGGGTGCTAATATGTGGAAGATCAAGGAAATTTTGCCCGTAAAAGAGATTTTTAGGCGCTTAAAAGAAGAAATAGCAAATATTTAATTATGGGGTGAAAAATTTTGAGTAAACGAAGAGTTGTTGTAACCGGTATAGGTCCTATTACGCCTATAGGCACTGGTAAAGAGGTGTTTTGGAGTAACCTTGTTGCAGGCAAGTCTGGTATTGAACTGATTACTCAGTTTGATTCCACTGATTTTAATGTAAAAATTGCCGGCGAGGTTAGGGATTTTGATTTTGCCGATTATGGTGACAAAAAAGAAGGCAGACGGATGGATAGGGTGGCTCAGTTTGCTGTAGCTGCAGCTAAAATTACTATCTTGGATTCGGGCCTTGAGTTAGATAAAATAGATCCTCTGCGTTGTGGTGTCTGCGTTGGTACTGGTATAGGTGGCATTCACACGTTTTTAGATCAGTCCCTTAAATTTGCTGAAAAAGGTGCCAGCAAAATCAGCCCTTTCTTTATACCTATGGAAATTCCTAATATGCCTGCCGGGCAGATTGGTATTGCTTTTGGATTTAAAGGGCCCAATACGGCGATAGTTACTGCCTGTGCTACCGGGACCAATTGTCTTGGCGATGCTTTCCGTACTATACAGTATGGTGATGCTGACGTTATGCTGGCTGGAGGTGCTGAAGCCGCTATTTCACCTATTGCGGTTGCCGGATTTACCAATATGAAAGCACTTTCAACTAACAACGAAAATCCGCATAAAGCATCTTGTCCGTTTGATAAAAAGCGTAACGGATTTGTTATGGGTGAGGGTTCCGGAGTTTTGCTTTTAGAAGAATTGGAACATGCTAAAGCACGTGGGGCACATATTTATGCAGAAATGGTTGGCTATGGATTAAATTGTGATGCCTACCATATTACTGCTCCAGATCCAAGCGGGGATACGGCAGCAAAATGTATGGTAGCGGCGGTTAAAGATGCGGGATTGGAGCCGCAGGATGTTGATTATATCAATGCCCATGGCACATCTACACATCTTAATGATCTGGGAGAAACGATTGCCGTGAAAAAAGTTTTTGGAGAGCATGCCTATAAATTAGCCATAAGTTCTAATAAATCAATGATTGGACATCTGCTAGGTGCTGCAGGGGGAATAGAGGCTATTGCTTCTATTTTGACGATTGAAAACAGTATTATCCCGCCCACGATAAATTATGAAGATCCTGATTTTGAAGGGGGACTTGATTTAGATTACGTCCCCAACATTGCCCGCAAAGCGGAAGTAAAGGTGGCTATTAGCAATAATTTTGGCTTTGGCGGCCATAATGCCTGTCTTGTGTTTAAAAAATATGAAGCATAGAATGGGGATTGATTGCCTATGCAAAAAAAGCGGGTACAGCAATTGCAGGATTTCTGCAAAATTATTGGCATTAAAATGAATGATTTGTCCCTGCTGGATATGGCATTAACTCATACTTCCTATGCCCATGAAGCAAAAGGCAGAGTAAAACCGCAGCATAATGAGCGCATTGAGTTTTTGGGAGATTCTGTTTTAAGCGTTATTGTGAGTACTTACATGTATAAAAATTTTCCAAAACTTGATGAGGGAAAACTTACTAAATTACGTGCATATCTGGTATGTGAAGCTTCTCTGTATAAATTTGCAAAAACAATTTGTTTAGGTGACTATCTTTTACTGGGAAAGGGCGAAGAGCAAAGTGGAGGGAGGGAGAGACCGTCTCTTCTGGCTGACGCTTTTGAGGCCGTGCTGGGAGCATGTTATCTTGACCAAGGATTAGAACGGGCACAAACTTATCTGCTTGGAATTATGCAGGAAGAAATAGATTATATTTGTACACATGGTGTGTATAGCGATTTTAAAACTAATTTACAGGAATACCTGCAACGGGACGGGGATGCTGATATTTCTTACAGGATAATAAGCAGCAGCGGGCCGGAGCATAATAAAATTTTTACGGCTGAGGTTATGTTGCAGGGCAGAAGTATAGGAAAAGGAAGCGGACGGAGTAAAAAGGATGCGGAGCAGCATGCAGCGCAGGATGCATTGCAAAATCTGCATGCGCCGCTACATTGATTAACATTAAAAAAGAGCATTTCATTTATGGTTTTTATTAATTATAAATGAAATGCTCTCTTTGTCTGAACAGTTATTAGCTTACAGGAAAAATTTGCGGATTTACCAGTATTTATTTTTTTATTTCTACATCTATCTCAAAGAGCCTATTCCAGGGGAAACTCAGTTTAAAAGCAGTGTCATGGGTAATAGAGTATTTACGGGCTAAATTCTGGCAATCACTGGTTACCTGCTTTAAAACCTCTTCATTTGCTTTCCCGAGATTGTATCTTAAATTTTCGCGACCCTTCTGCCTGAAAAATTCGATCATTCTGTTTCGGGCATTACTTTGATAGTACCAATCATCAATAATCCGCTGGCGCATCAGTTTGTTGGATTGCTGAGGAGACATTGCTACTGATAGTATTCCCTGTGCAATAGCGAAACCTATGGTATTATCAGCTGTATTCCAGCCATTGTAGGCTGTTAGGCGTTCAACTTGCCCCGATCGGGCTAGCGCATCCATGAAGCCGTTGTCTGCACCGTTGGAGTAACTGACGTCTGCAAGAGAAACTTTGAGACCGGCGTTAAGTTGTTTTGTAAGGTTGAGAATGAAATCCTTATTGGCAGGCGAGGCAAAAAACTGGTTAGAACCTGCAGTTGTATCCTGCATGATACCGTTTTCTGGAGTATTGAGAGCTAAAACCAAATCTGCTGAAGATATGTTAGTTGCCTTTTTCGCTCCTGCAGCGGTAATTTGTTGAGGTACAGAATCCTGCAGTCTTGTATCGCTGTATTGTGGCAGCGTAGAAGGACCGGCACCTCTGCTGTAAAGCGGATAAACAGCTGGCGTCACGCCATTAGCTTCATTATATGCCCTAGTTAAAAGTAAAAGCCCCAGTTGGTCTACGCCAGGTAAGATTTGGAATTTTTTATCCGGAATATCAAAAGTGTTGCGGCTGATTGAACGTGCTTCCATATGAGTTGCCGAGAGTGCGGCATTGTCATCTTTGCCTATGGCAAGGTAATGGAATCTGTTACCGCGGGCCATGATAGTAAGCTCGTGATTAACGTTAAGGTTCTTTTTGCGTCTGTCCAGCCAGTCTTTTAATTCCCTGCGCGGAAGATTGCGTTCCAAGGCCTGTTTTTTCAGCCGCTCAAGCAGGGAAAGCTTATTTTGTTCGCCTTTGTCGAGGAGCTGACTGTATGTAAAAATTGCTGGGCCAAGCTTACTGTAATATTCAGGTTCAACATTGCCAGAGCTGGTATAAGGCGTACGCATGATAGTGGAAAAAACGTAAAGTTTAATTGGCAGTGAAGTTTCCAGATCATGGAGGTTTTTTAAACGCTTATTTAAAGTTTCCACTGGGATTTGATGAGTCCTTGATGCCACTAAACCGCCGTAAATAAGCGAATCACTGCTGATTACTGCGGCATCGGCTTTGGGTGCTTTGTGCTGAAGCCAGCTGCATATAGCCTCGGCATCTCCGCTGTTATCATGTCCTGCAATATATTTTTCAGGCGGCATGATAATGTTGCAGCCGACTGCTGCCATCGTCTGTTGTACATATGCATCGCAGACTGGTCTGTTATCCAGCGGAACGTAAATTATGGTTAGTTTTTTTGCCTGTGCTGGTAAAGCCAGAAGGCAGCAGGCAGTAAACAGGATTGCCGTATATTTCTTTATTTCATACATGGAAGGACTTCTTTCTTGGATGAAAATTTTCTGTCAGTTAATATTTTGGAAATCATTTACATTTAAATTTATTATACTAAATGTAATTTTTTTTTTCCATAGACGGTATTGACAGAAAGTGGCAGGATGGCTATAATTAACTGGTAAATGAAAACAGTTATCGGTAATGCGAAGGAATCAACAGCGGGTATCTTTACAGAAAATACTGCAATTGCTGAGAGCAGAGAGAAAAGCGCTGTATCGTACCACCTTTAAACTGACTGCGGAAAGCTTAAGCAAGTATGCCAGTCCGTCCGCCGGCGTTAACGGCACCGAGGGGGTCTGTTTTATGGCCAAGTAGGGTGGAACCGCGGAAAACTCCGTCCCTTTTTAGGGAATGGAGTTTATTTGTTTTATTAGAGGAGGAAAAATAATGGCTGAAATTAAGGTAACTTTAAACGACGATAGCGTGAAGGAATTTCCTGCCGGTATAAGTTTATCAGAAATTGCAAAAAGCTTATCCAATAAACTGGGAAAACAGGCGTTATTGGCTATAGTTGATGGTGTTAATAAGGATTTGAGCGATACTTTGGATATGGATGCCAAGGTGGAGTTTGTTGTACCGGAAACAAGTGAAGGACTGCATGCCATCAGGCATACAGCAGCCCACGTCATGGCTCAGGCGATCCAACATCTGTTTCCAGACGTGAAATTTGCCATTGGTCCGGCCATTGCCAATGGATTTTATTATGATCTTGACAGTGAGCATGTATTCACTCCGGATGACCTGCGTGATATAGAAAAAGAAATGAACAGAATAATCAAGCAGAATATTCCTCTGGTACGTAGTGAAATTCCACGTAGCGAAGCATTGGAAATGTTCAGGGCCAAAGATGAAAAGTATAAAGTGGAATTAATTAATGATTTGCCGGAAGAAGCTGTTATAAGTACCTATACCCAGGGGGATTTTACAGATTTATGCGCAGGACCGCACTGTCCGTCTACTGGGAGGGTAAAAGCCTTTAAACTTCAGAGCATAGCAGGTGCTTACTGGCGGGGTAATGAAAAAAACAAAATGCTGCAGCGTATTTACGGTACTGCTTTTGCGACTAAAGAAGATTTGGATAATTATTTGCATATGCTTGAAGAGGCAGCACGTCGCGATCACCGTAAATTGGGCAGGGAACTTGACATTTTCGCTGTTATGGACGAGGGACCCGGATTTCCTTTCTTTTTGCCAAATGGCATGATCATCCGCAATCAGCTGATTGATTACTGGCGCCAAGTACATCGGTGCTATGATTATCAGGAAATAAAAACCCCCATGATTTTATCCCGTAATCTTTGGGAACAATCAGGACATTGGGATCATTACCGTGAAAATATGTATTTTACCAAAATTGATGAAGCGGATTATGCTATTAAACCCATGAACTGCCCTGGCGGAATGCTGGTGTACAGGCTGCACCCGCATAGCTATAGGGAACTTCCTCTCCGTGTTGGTGAGTTGGGATTAGTGCATCGTCACGAACTGAGCGGAGCCCTGCATGGTTTATTTCGGGTGCGTTGTTTTACCCAGGATGATGCCCATATTTTTATGATGCCATCACAAATAAAAGATGAAATCCAAAATGTAATTCGTTTATTTGATGAGATTTATGCGACCTTCGGCCTAAAATATACTGCTGAGCTCTCTACCCGTCCGGAAAATTCCATGGGTGATGCCAAGACATGGGAAATTACTACCAGATCACTGCAAACAGCCATGGAAGATTTTGGCCTTCCGTATGTTATAAATGAAGGTGA
The DNA here is from genome assembly GCA_021203775.1 of Phascolarctobacterium sp. Lineage (GTDB taxonomy): Bacteria > Bacillota > Negativicutes > Acidaminococcales > Acidaminococcaceae > JAJQAO01. The sequence continues at coordinate 25,371 of JAJQAO010000015.1, read as the reverse complement.
CGGAGCTTTTTACGGGCCTAAAATTGATTTTCATCTGACTGACTCTATCGGACGCACTTGGCAGTGCGGAACTATCCAGTTGGATATGCTGTTGCCTGAAAAATTTGATTTAACGTATATCGGGGAAGATGGCTTAAAACACCGTCCAGTAATGATACATCGTGTCGTTTACGGTTCTATTGAACGTTTCATAGGTATTCTTATAGAGCATTATGCAGGCGCTTTTCCTGTATGGCTGGCTCCATGTCAGGTACGGGTTCTGACTATCACGGATAAGCATGTAACATATGCCAAAGAACTTGCAGATAAAATGTTTAATTTAGGAATTAGGGCACATCTTGATGACCGTAATGAGAAGCTTGGCTATAAAATCCGTGAGGCACAAATAAAGAAAGTGCCGTATACTTTGGTAATAGGAGATAAAGAAATAGAGGAAGGCACAGTGAATGTGCGTTGCCGTGGCAAAGATGATATAGGAAGCATGGAACAGGATGAGTTCATTGCTTTGCTTCAAAAAGAAATAGCAGATAAAAAGTAAAAAGTATTTTCAAAAAAATATTGACATAATTTGGGATAATATGGTACCATAATCAGGCAACAAAGCAGAAGCCACTCGCTTCTCACCTTGCGGCCATAGCTCGACAGGGTTGGATACGATACCTACGCGGGTGGATTTTATCTGCCCGCGTTTTATTTATGTTCTGGAGGTGAACTGTCATAGCTAAAGAAAGCTTGCGGATCAATGAAGAGATTCGGGCACGCGAAGTCCGTGTTATTGCAGAGGGTGGAGAACAGCTTGGCGTGATGCCTAGCCGGGATGCTCTGAAAATTGCTTTGGAAAGCCACTTGGATTTGGTTGAAATAGCGCCTACAGCTAAACCACCGGTGTGCCGGCTCATGGATTACGGCAAGTATCGTTACGAACAGCAGAAAAGGGAAAAGGAAGTTAGAAAAAAACAGAAAACCTTTGACGTAAAAGAAGTTAAATTGCGCCCGGGAATTGAAGATCATGATTTTAATGTAAAGTTAAAAAATGCATTTCGTTTCCTTGAAGATGGGGACAAAGTTAAAATTACTATTATGTTTCGTGGGCGAGAGCTTACACATCCTGAAATAGGCGAAGTACTGCTGCAGAGAATGGCAGACCAGCTTAAAGGTGTTGCGGCTATTGAAAGGATGCCAAAGCTTGAAGGAAGAAATATGATTATGATTGTTGCGCCTAAAACGAATAAATAGAGGAGGACATAATATGCCTAAGACGAAAACCCGCAGATCAGCTGCAAAACGTTTTAAAAAGACTGCGTCTGGGGAATTTAAGTATTTTAAAAATTTCAGAAGCCACATTCTCGAGCATAAATCTCCTAAACGCAAAAGGCAGCTGCGTAAAGCAGGTCTGGTCCATAAGACTGATCACGAACACGTAGCAAAGATGTTACCTTATGCATAATAAGGGATTGAAGGAGGATTAAAAATGGCAAGAATAAAAACCGGCGTTACTGCTCACCGCCGTCATAAGCATATTTTAAAATTGGCTAAGGGTTACCGTGGGGCTAAGAGTAAGCAGTTTAAAAAAGCAAATGAAACTGTTATGAAGGCTTTATACTATGCACGTCGCGACAGGCGTGCAAAAAAACGCGAATTCCGGCGTCTGTGGATTGCCCGTATCAATGCAGCAACCCGTGCCAACGGCATGAGTTACAGCCGTTTTATTTGCGGCCTTACAAAAGCAGGCATTGCACTTGACCGTAAGGTCTTGGCTGATATGGCTATTTTTGATGCTGCTGCTTTCAGCAAACTGGTAGAGACTGCCAAAGCAGCCCTGTAATAAAAAGTAAGTAAGACTGCTTCGCTTAAGGGAGCAGTCTTACTATTTTATATATTATATTACAGCATCTTAGATAAGCCTTATTATATATTTATTGGTTATAAAGGGTATGGCAAAGGCATGTGAATGCTTGGAATAGGAGTTATCTGTTAATGGAAATTACGGCGTTGCAAAATCCGCTTATCAAAGAAACGGCGGAACTTAAACAGAAAAAATACCGGCTGCAGAGACAGAAGTTTCTGGCTGAAGGGTTGAATACAGTGGAGGTAGCAGTAAGCTGCGGCGCTGCAGAAACTCTATTTTATACACATACAGAAGATATGCGTATATTAAACCTTTTAAAAAAGGCCGTTTCTGCAAACGTGAAGTCAGTATGCGTTTCTGACAGAGTAATGAAAAAAATTGCTGATACAGAAACTCCTCCAGGGCTGGCTGCCGTATGTAAAATGCAGCATCTTAAGCTGGAAGAAATGCTTGCTGACGGCAAAACGCTGTTGGTTTTAGATAGAGTGAGTGATCCGGGAAATGTGGGTACAATAATACGTACAGCTGATGCCGCAGGTTTTGGAGGGGTGGTGCTCTTGCGTGGCAGTGCAGACATTTATGCGCCTAAAGCCGTACGTGCATCCATGGGATCTTTATTTAATTTAAATGTGTTAGACGGTATTGAAGAAAAAGAATTTATTGTTGCCGCAAAAGAAGCAGGTTATACCCTTCTGGTTACATCTTTAAAAGGTGATGATAATTTCTATGGAACTGATTTGAGCGGGCAGCTGGCCATAGTTATGGGCAGCGAAATTAGCGGTGTAAGTGATACACTTATTGAAGCATCCGATAAAAAAGTTTTTATACCTATGGAAGGCCGTGCCGAATCCCTGAATGTAGCCGTAGCTGCCGCTATTGTGATGTTTGAAATTTTAAGAAGAAGGCTGTAAATATTTTAAGAGCAGTTTGTGATTTTAAATCGGATATGCTATAATAAATTTCAAATTGAATATATTTCCTGCGCTGTGAACAGGCAAAGTAAGTTGTTAAAGGCATTTAAGAGAGCGAAGGCAGAGGTGTAAGCTTCGTATGTAATATGGCAACTGAAGTTCTCCTGGGAGCGACCTGGCTGAAAAATATGGAGACGTGTAGGTCAGGCGTTGACTGCGTTAAGGTCGAAACGAAGCATATAAATAAGGGTGGTACCGCGATATGTCGCCCCTGTAATTTTTACAGGGGCGGTTTTATTTTTCTCAAAAGAATCAATATAATGTAGGAGGAAGAGAGTATGAAGGAAGAATTAAGGGCTTTGAAAGAAAAGGCTTTATCTGAAGTGGAGAAGGCGGATTCTTTAGAGTCGCTTAAAGAACTGCGGGTTAAATATCTGGGCAGGAAAGGACCTATGACTGAAATATTGCGCGGTATGGGCAAATTACCGCCTGATGAGCGTCCTCAAATAGGCCAGATAGCTAATGAAATAAAAAGTATTTTGGAAGCTGAAATAAATAAAAAGACAGCTCTCTGGGAACAAAAAGCGTTGGAAGATAAATTGGCCAATGAAAAGGTGGATATCAGCCTGACGGGACGAAAGCACCGGGAGGGACATCTGCACCCGGTAACTTTGACCTTGCGCGAGATTAAAAAGATTTTCATGCGCATGGGATTTGATGTTATGGAAGGACCTGAAATTGAAAACGATTACTATAATTTTGAAGCACTAAATCTTCCTCAGGATCATCCTGCGCGGGATATGCAGGACACGTTTTATATTACTCAGGAATTCTTATTAAGGACGCAGACTTCTCCCGTTCAGGTCCGTACCATGCAGTCCAGGGAACCGAACAGTCCGGTTCGTGTAATAGCTCCAGGTACGGTTTATCGTTGTGATTACGATGCAACACATTCGCCTATGTTTCACCAGGTTGAAGGACTGCTGGTCGATAAGAATATCAGTCTGGCGGATTTAAAGGGAACTTTGGAAATGTTTTTACGGGAAATGTTTGGGAGCAGTGTTAAGATACGTCTTCGTCCCAGTTATTTCCCTTTCACGGAGCCGTCTGCAGAGGTGGATATTTCCTGCGTCATCTGCGGCGGAAAAGGCTGTCGCGTGTGCAAGAATTCCGGCTGGCTGGAAATTCTGGGCAGTGGCATGGTACATCCAAATGTATTGAGTATGAGCGGGTATAATCCTGAAATTATGAGTGGTTTTGCCTTTGGTCTGGGCGTTGAACGTATTGCCATGTTAAAATACGGCATTGATGATTTACGCCTGTTCTTTGAAAATGATTTGCGTTTTATCCGTCAGTTCAAATAAGGGGGGATTATAAGTGTTAGCATCTTTGGATTGGCTGAAACAGTATGTTGATATAAATATCTCAGTGGATGAGTTAGTGGAAAAAATCACTGGAATCGGTTTGGAGGTAGAGACGGTTACCTATTTGGGCGAAGGTATCGAAGGGGTCGTTACTGGCAAAGTGACCGACATTTATCGTCATCCTGATTCTGATCACCTGTGGGTTTGCATGATGGATTACGGGCAAGGCATAGTCCAGATTCTTACCGGAGCGCAGAATGTACACCAAAATGATATAGTGCCGGTGGCCGTTGTGGGCAGCTGCCTGCCTAACGGTATGAAACTTAAGAAAGCAAAAATGCGCGGTTTGGATTCTTTCGGAATGCTTTGCAGCGCAGAGGAACTGGGGATTGACAGCAAGCTGCTATTACCGGAGCAAAGAAACGGAATTTTCATTTTACCATCGAATACTCCTATTGGAATGGATATTAAAGATGTTTTAGGTTTAAATGATGTAGTCATTGATATTGACCTTACAGCTAATCGGGCCGATTGCTTCAGCATTATTGGCTTGGCCCGGGAGATTGCGGCGGTAACCGGTAGCAGGCTTAAAATGCCGGATTTTGAAGTAAAAGAAACAGCCGGAGGCAATGCCGCTGATATGGCTGTTATAAAAATTGACGCAGCCGATTTATGCAGCCGTTTTGGCGTGCGTATTTTGAAGGATATTCGTATTTCCCCTTCTCCGGAATGGATGCAGAGGCGCCTGCGGGCTTGTGGCATCCGTCCGATTAGCAATGTGGTTGATGTCACCAACTATGTTATGCTGGAACTTGGACAGCCAATGCATGCCTATGATTATGACAAGGTATCGGGCCATACAATTATTGTCCGTCGTGCAGCAGAGGGAGAAAAGCTTATAACTTTAGATGGTCAGGAACGTATTCTTAATACGTCAATGATTACCATTGCCGATCCTGAACATGCTATAGGTTTAGGTGGTGTTATGGGCGGCTTGGAAACGGAAGTTACTGATAATACGGTAAATGTTTTACTTGAGGCGGCTACTTTTAACGGTGCAAGTATCCGCAGAACTTCCCGTGCTCTTGGGTTGCGCAGTGAGGCTAGTGGACGTTTTGAGCGCGGTGTTGATACTGTTTTAAACCATAACGCATTAAACAGGGCAGCAAATTTACTTGAAAACATGGGTTCCTGTACTACGGTTGCCGGTATTGTGGAAGCATATCCCAAGAAAATAGAACTTCCGTTAATAAAAATTACTACAAAGCAGATTAATGACCGCATTGGCATTGAGATAAGTAAGGAAGAAATGATAAAAACATTGACGGATTTGGATTTCAAGGTAGAAGATGAAGGGAGTGCTTTGGTTATTACTGTTCCAAGCTGGCGGAACGATATAACTTGTGGAGCAGATATCAGTGAAGAAATTGCAAGAATGCATGGGCTGGAACATATAAAATCCCATTTACCTGTTTTAAGTCTCACGCAGGGTTATCAGGCTGTTATTGAAGATGTCAAGGACGATATCCAGGATTATATGATTGGAGAGGGCATGAGTGAGGTTATGACCTATAGTTTCATAAACCCTCAGTATTTTGATATGCTGCGGTTGCCGAAAGATGACAAAAGACGCCGGTGCATTGATTTATTAAATCCCATTACTGATGACTTTAAGGTGATGCGTACTACTATGGCAGCCAGCCTTTTGAATGCTGCTGCGTATAATTTAGCTAGGCAGCAAAGCAGCGTAGAAATATTTGAAATAGGACGTGTCTATCTGCCTGATGCATTACCGCTCAAGGAATTTCCTGAAGAACGTTCGGTGCTGTGCGCTTTGATGGGCGGAAAACGCAACGATCTGAATTGGTGTGAATGCAGGGACAGTTTTGATTTTTATGACATGAAAGGAATAGTGGAGGGACTGCTGTCCAGAATGCAGATGAACTCTTATGAATTAAAATTGTGTACGGTTCCTTATTTGCACCCTGGTAAAAGTTGCTCCATTCTTATTGATGGGGAAATTGCAGGCTGGTTTGGCGAAGTACATCCGCAGGTGCAGGAATCTTTCGGCCTGAATCAGGAAGTATATCTCTTGGAGATAGATATAAAACCATTAATATCCACAGCCGTTGCAGTGCCACATTATCATCATCTGCCAAAATATCCAAGCATGAGCCGTGATATATCAGTTGTAGTACCTGCAGAAGTGACTAATGCTGAATTAGAACATGTTATCCGCGAGCACGGGGGAAAATATCTGATGGATGTAAGAATCTTTGATGTTTATACTGGTAAACAGGTTGCGTCAGGTTGCAAGTCTATGGCATTTAATCTTACATATCAGGCTGATGACCGTACTTTGACGGATACTGAGGTTGACGCCAGCATAAAAGAAGTCATTGCCGGAGTCGGCGAAGAATACAAGGCTATGCTGCGCGCATGAATGAGCATTTAAATCAATAAAAACAGCTTAGCTACAATTGTGGTTTGGGAAAAGCAGAAAACATGTTTTCTGCTTTTCTTTATTTTAATTGCCAGCCAATTTAGAGCTGTTAACCATGTAACAGGGACTTGTTGGTGAATTATGTTTATTGTGCTATACTTAGCGTAGCGATTGCAGAGGAGATAAAAATGAGATGGATAGAAGTTAAAATACGTGTATATCGTGAAGAGATGGAAGCAGTAAGCGATATTTTGATTGCCGCTGGCGCGCAGGGCGTATCTGTCGAAGATCCGGAATTGGTAAATGATTTGCGCAGCAGTATTCCTCGCGAACTATGCGGTATTTCCGAACAAAAAGATAATGGTACTGTTGCTGTTACTGCTTATTATGAAGATGGTGAGAAACTGCCGGAGCAATTGGAGCAGATCAGGAAAGAGCTGTATTTGGTAGAAAAACGTACCGGCAGGGCCTACGTGGGAATTTATTTTCAAAAATTATTTGAAAAAGACTGGGCCAATGAGTGGAAACGGTATTTTCATGTTACTCACGTGGGAGAAAAGATAGTAATAAAACCAAGTTGGGAGGAATATGCTCCTCAGGTTGGAGAATGCGTAATAGAAATTGATCCAGGAATGAGTTTTGGAACTGGTACGCATAGTACTACATGTATGTGTATTACACGGCTGGAAAAGATATTACCGCAGCATGCCACTGTATTTGATGTAGGTACCGGCAGCGGCATTTTGGCTATTACGGCAGCTATGCTAGGGGCTGAAAGTGTTTTGGCGGCAGATATTGACCCGCTGGCTGTGCGCATAGCTAAAGACAATGTCAAGATGAACGGGCTGGATGGAAAGATTGATGTTTTTCACAGTGACCTGCTGCAATCAGTCAAAGGTTTGGCGGATGTGATTATAGGTAATATTATTGCCGATGTAATTATTGAATTATTACAGGACGTTCCTAAAAAGCTTAAACCCAATGGTATTTTTCTTGCCAGCGGCATTATTAAAGATAGACAGGAAGATATTACTGCAGCTGCGGAAGCAGTAGGGATGAAAGTTGATTATATGGAGGAAAATGGCGATTGGCTAATGATGCAGATGGGCATGAGGTGACGAAATTGCACAGGTTTTTTATTCCAAAGCTTTATGGCGAAAAAATGAATATTACAGGGGTAGATGCCCGGCATATTAATAAAGTACTGAGAATGCAAATTGGCGACAAGCTGCAGATAGTAAGCAATGATGGTATCAGGGCAATAGGGGAAATAACTGCACTTAAGGACAATAATGTCACTGTACATTGCCTGAGAAAACTTGAAGAATGTCACGAACCGTCAGTTAGGATTATTCTGGCACAGGGTCTTGCAAAGGGCGAAAAGATGGACTTTATTGTGCAAAAAGCAGTAGAACTTGGTGTTTTCAGTATAATTCCTATAGCTATGGAACATTCAATAATAAAGCTGGATGATATAAAAGCAGAAAGGAAAGTGGAACGCTGGCAAAAAATAGCAGAATCTGCAGCAAAGCAGAGTAAACGCGATATTATCCCTGAAATTTATCCCGTTAAAACCTTTGAACAGTTTCTTGATGATCATGATTGTGATGTTAAATTTATAGCTTATGAATGCGAAGATCAAACGAGTTTAAAAAAAGCACTCTGTAAAGCAAAACCTGTAAAAGAACTGATGCTCATAATAGGACCTGAGGGAGGTATTAGTGAACAGGAATTGCAGCAGGCTAAAGACGCGGGAGCAGTTCCTGTAACATTAGGAAAGCGCATCTTACGCACAGAAACTGCCGGATTGGTAGTAATGGCTGCAGTATTTTACGAAATGGGAGACTTAGGAGATTAGGGCACACATGAAAAGAATTGCATTTTATACTTTAGGCTGCAAAGTTAATCAGGCCGATACTGCCAGTATGGAGGATCTTTTTCGTCAAAAAGGATACACAGTAGTAGGGTTTGACGAGCAGGCTGATATATATTTAATCAATACATGTGTAGTAACCAATATTGGGCAACGCAAATCCAGACAGATTATTAACCGTGTTTTGCGGCGTACCCCAAAAGCATTGACAGTAGTAACTGGATGTTATCCCCAGACTGCAGCTGAAGAATTAAGAGCAATAAAGGGAATTGATGTGATTGTCGGAAATCAAGAGCGGAATAGAATTGTCGAAATTGTAGAAGCAGCTTTTTATCATGATAAAAAGGCTGAGATTATGGATAATGTACAGACAATTAACGAAGTCACAGTGTTTGAAGAACTCAGAGCAGGAACGGAAACGGGAAAAACGAGAGGCTTTTTGAAAATACAGGAAGGGTGCAACCAATATTGCAGCTACTGTATTATTCCATATGCCCGCGGGCCGTTACGCAGCCGCAGTCTAACTAGTATACACACGGAGATTGAAAGGCTTGTTACTGCAGGCTATAAGGAAGTAGTGTTACTTGGCATACATTTAGGATGTTATGGTAAAGAAAATGACGGTAAACTTACACTTTTTGACGCAATAGAAACGGCTTTAAGTGTAAAAGACCTAAAACGGTTGCGACTTGGATCGTTAGAATCGGTAGAAATAGATGACAGAATTTTATCAATAATGGAGCAGGACGAAAGATTGTGCCGACATCTGCATTTACCGTTGCAGGCCGGTTGCGATAAAATTTTAAGGGCCATGAAACGCCCGTATATGAGTGATGAATTTACACGTCTTATGGATAATATCCGTCATCGCATTCCTGATATAGCCATAACTACTGATGTTATTACAGGATTTCCAGGAGAAAGCGAAGAAGATTTTCTGGAAGGGCTGGAGTTTATCCGGAATCAGGATTTTGCCAGGATGCATGTTTTTCCATATTCCAGGCGTAAAGGTACTCTGGCGGCAAATATGCCACTGCAGGTAAGTAATACAGTTAAGCAGAAACGAGCCGCCATTTTAGGGGAATTGGCTAAGCAGAAACAGCAAAATTTCTTAATAAAAAATATAGGCCGCGAAGCAGAGGTTTTGTTTGAGCAACCGGCTGCCAGTGGATATATTGAAGGGCTTACTGGTAATTATATACGTGCAATCGTGCATGGGGCTGTGGAAACTTGCGGCAGGATAGGCAGAGTAAAAATTATTGAGGCAAAAGGTAATTTTGTAGTGGGAGAACTTATTGATATTTGTAAATAATTTGTGATATGGCAGGATTTAGTACCGCTATACTAGAAAGATTTATAAAACACGTTAATCAATTAAGATCATAAGGAAGGTGGCCCAATGGCTGAAGATTGTATTTTTTGCAGAATCATTCAAGGAGAAATTCCATCAGAAAGGGTATATGAAGATGATAAAATGCTGGCTGTATGCGATGTAGCTCCTGCTGCTCCGGTTCATGTTTTACTGCTTCCCAAGCAACATACGGATAACGTTGTTACTGCCAGTCCTGAACTATTGGGGTATATGCTGAGTAAGGTAAAATTAATTGCAGAGAAAACAGGCGTAGCAGAAAAAGGCTTCCGGTTGGTAATCAATACAGGGGAAGAAGGAGGGCAGACCGTAAAACATCTGCATATACATCTTTTGGGAGGAAAAGTCTTGGGTTGGCCTCCTTGCTAAATCTTGACAATAAGTAACTTTTCTTATATAATTAATCAGCAAACATTTCGAATATATCAAGTATTCGTAACGGCAAATTGCAGATACACTTCCCTAAGTGTGCGGAGGGAGGGAGATTGGATGGCAGAAATTAAAGTTGGAAAAAATGAAAGTTTAGATAGTGCTTTGCGCAGATTCAAGCGTGCAACCCAGAAGGCGGGTATTCTTTCTGAGGTCAGGAAGCGTGAACATTATGAGAAGCCGAGTGTTGCCCGTAAGAAAAAGTCAGAAGCAGCCAGAAAACGTAAAGCCAGATAAGCGGAGGCGTACGTAATGTCTATAAAAGCCCAGTTGACTGAAGATATGAAGCAGGCCATGAAGGATAGGGAAAACGGGAAATTACGTCTTGCTACCATACGTATGGTTCTTGCCAATATTAAGAATGTGGAGATAAACACGAAAAAAGAACTTACTGATGATGAGATTTTGGGCGTATTAGTTAAAGAAGCCAAAATGCGTCAGGATTCTCTTGAAGAGTTCAAAAAGGCTGGCCGTATGGAATTGGTTGCTCAAGCTGAGGAAGAAATTGGTATTATCAGGAAATATCTTCCAGAAGCTTTAAGCGATGACGACCTGAGGAAGATTGTGAAAGGGGTCATATCTGAAGTTGGAGCAGCAGGGCCTAAGGATATGGGAAAGGTGATGCCGGCAGTTATGGCCAGAACAAAAGGCCGTGCCGATGGAAAACGTATTAATGCCATAGTACGAGAATTGCTTAAATAATTAAGAAAACCGCATTGAAATCAGTGCGGTTTTCTGTTTTAAGACGATTTGATAGTACTGCAAAAAACCAAATAGCAAATAATAAAAATATTTGACAATATTCATTTTATATGCTATCATAATATACTACATTAATAGGAATAGAAGCAGGTATGATTGACAACATGATATGTCGGGTCAGTGGGTGAACGGCGTATTTTGCTTATAAGGTGAAAGATGAGACGCATTCATCAAAGACAACAGACAAGGTCCTTGTGGTAAGAACCTTGTTTTTTTTGTCACGGAATGGAGTGCGGATTTATGTATGCCTGATAAGAAAGGGTGAGGGAACAGATGTTTAAACCGGTTCCGGTAGGCAACAGGACCAGGTATAGTTATGCCAGGATCAATGAAGTTCTGGCAATGCCTCATTTGGTTGATATTCAGAAAAAATCATATAATTGGTTTCTCAAAGAGGGTCTTCGTGAAATATTCCGTGATATTTCGCCAATTAAAGATTTTACTGGAAATTTAGAACTTTCTCTTGTGGATTTTGAACTTGGAAAACCAAAATATAGCGAGGCAGAGTGCAAGGAAAGAGATGAATCTTATTCTGCACCGATGAACGTTACGGTAAATCTGGTTTATAAAGATACAGGGGAAATCAAGGAATCAAAAGTATTTATGGGGGATTTCCCATTGATGACGGACACAGGCACATTTATCATTAATGGTGCTGAACGTGTTATAGTAAGTCAGTTGGTGCGCTCTCCAGGGGTTTATTATGCGGTGGACATGGATTCCAGCGGAAAGAAATTATATGGAACAACCGTTATTCCCAACCGCGGAGCTTGGATTGAATATGAAACCGACGTCAATGATATTATTTATGCCAGGGTTGACCGTACTAGAAAACTGCCGGCAACAGTTTTATTACGGGCCATGGATATGGATAATTCCACCTCTACTAATGATGAAATATTGGAACTTTTTGGTGAAAATCCATATATTACAAAAACTTTGGAAAAGGATTCCACATACGATAAAAATGAAGCATTAGTTGAGATTTATAAAAAATTGCGCCCAGGTGAACCCCCTACCTTAGAAAATGCTGAACAACTTATAAAAGGTATCTTTTTTGATAAAAAACGGTACGATTTGGCTAGCGTAGGGCGGTATAAATTAAATAAAAAACTTGGTTGGCGTAATCGTTTGCGGGGAATGATACTCGCGGAGCCCCTGCTTAATAAAAATGGCAAAACTATTCTGCCAAAAGGCACTGAGATGAATGATAAGAATCTGGATATCGTAGAGGATAGTGGAGTTTATCGTGGTTGGTGGGATAGATTAAAAGGAACTAAACTCAAAGAGCATCTGGTTAATAAAGATACCGGTGAAATTATTTTGCCAAAAGGCACTGAAATAAATGATGATAATTTAGAGAAAATTGATGCCAGCGGAATTTTTGAAAAAGAAGAATTTGGCAAGATAAAAGTGCAGCACAAAGATGGCGAGATGGTAATGCTGTTTACCGTTGGGATTCATGAAAGTAGACGCACGGTAAAAAAGGCAGATGTAGTGGTTTCCTTTAATTATCTTCTTAACTTGATGGATGGTTATGGCAAAGGTGATGATATTGACCATTTGGGAAACCGTCGTGTAAGATGTGTTGGTGAATTACTTCAGAACCAATTCCGTATTGGGCTGGCACGCATGGAAAGAGTCGTTAAGGAACGGATGACTATTCAGGATACTGAAGTCATTACTCCTCAGGCACTTATAAATATCCGTCCAGTGGTGGCTGCAATTAAGGAATTTTTTGGTAGCAGCCAATTATCTCAGTTCATGGATCAGAATAATCCATTGGCAGAATTAACGCATAAAAGACGGTTGTCTGCCCTTGGGCCTGGCGGACTGAGTCGTGAACGTGCTGGTTACGAAGTTCGCGATGTGCATAACTCCCACTATGGCCGCATGTGCCCCATAGAAACCCCTGAAGGACCTAACATTGGACTGATAGGTTCTTTGTCCACTTATGCCATAATTAATAAATACGGATTTATGGAGACTCCTTATCGCCGGGTTGATAAGGAAAACAAGAGGGTAACAGATGAAGTCGTTTATATGACAGCCGATGAGGAAGATAAATATATTGTGGCCCAGGCAAATGAGCCATTGGATGAAAACGGTTATTTTTTAGGTGAACGTGTTACTGCACGGTTCAAGGACGATGTACTCTCTTTGCCGCCAAATAGAGTTGATTTGATGGACGTTTCTCCTAAGCAGGTAGTATCCATTGCTACAGCTCTTATTCCATTCTTGGAAAATGATGATGCCAACAGAGCTCTTATGGGAGCTAACATGCAGCGTCAGGCAGTGCCGCTGCTTTGTACTCAGGCGCCTATTATTGGTACTGGTATGGAGTATAAAGTAGCAGCTGACTCCGGCGTTTGCGTATTGGCAAAACGCGCAGGTGTTGTAGAAAGAGTCGTAGGCAACGAGATCTGTATACGTGCCAGGAATGGCGAAACGGATGTATATCCGCTGCTGAAATTTATGCGTTCCAATCAGGGAACATGCATAAATCAGCGCCCCATCGTCTCAAGAGGAGATAAGGTTAAAGCCGGTCAGGTTTTGGCAGATGGCCCTGCCACAGATCATGGAGAACTTGCTCTTGGACATAACGTTATCGTAGCGTATATGCCCTGGGAAGGCTATAATTACGAGGACGCTGTTTTGTTGAGCGAGGATTTGGTAAAAGCTGATGTTTTTACTTCAATCCATATTGAAGAATATGATTGTGATGCCCGCGATACTAAGTTGGGAAAAGAAGAGATTACCCGTGAGATTCCCAATGTTTCCGAGGATTCACTGAAAGATTTGGATGAGAGTGGTATCATCCGTATTGGGGCAGAGGTTCGCCCGGGGGATATTCTGGTAGGTAAAGTAACGCCAAAAGGTGAAACAGAATTAACTGCGGAAGAACGGCTGCTGAGAGCTATTTTTGGCGAAAAGGCACGTGAAGTGCGTGACAGTTCTTTGCGTGTACCTCATGGCGAAGCCGGCAAGATTGTCAGCGTTAAGGTTTTCAGCCGCGAGAATGGAGATGATTTGCCGCCAGGAGTTAATGAACAGGTGCGTGTGCACATTGCCCAGAAACGCAAGATTTCCGAGGGCGATAAAATGGCTGGACGGCATGGTAATAAGGGCGTTGTTTCACGTATTATGGCCCGTGAAGATATGCCTTTCCTGCCTAGCGGTGAGCCAGTACATATTGTTTTGAATCCCTTAGGTGTACCTTCTCGTATGAACATAGGTCAGATTTTGGAAAATCACTTGGGATGGGCTGCCCGTGCTTTAGGCATGGAGATAGTCGGCAATACCAAGGGCTTGGCAAAGAGATTGAATAAATTTGGTTATGATACGAAAAAATACGGTATACCAGAAACGGTAGAAATTGATAAATTTGGCGATCAGAGTATACGCGCCGTGCAGATTTCTGTACCTGTATTCGATGGTGCCCGTGAACAGGATATTGCTGAGGCGCTGGAGTTAGCAGGCATTGATCATACCGGAAAAACTATTTTGTATGATGGGCGCACGGGAGAACCTTTTGATAACAAAGTTACCGTAGGGCTGACGTATATGATGAAACTGCACCATTTGGTTGATGATAAAATTCATGCCCGCAGTACTGGACCATATTCACTTGTCACCCAGCAGCCTTTGGGCGGCAAAGCGCAGTTTGGTGGGCAGAGGTTTGGCGAGATGGAGGTTTGGGCACTTGAAGCTTATGGTGCCGCTTACACTCTACAAGAAATTTTAACAGTTAAATCGGATGATGTTGTAGGCCGTGTTAAAACCTACGAAGCGATAGTAAAAGGTGAGAATGTTCCCGATCCTGGCATTCCTGAATCCTTTAAGGTATTGGTCAAGGAACTGCAGAGTATTGCCCTTGATATTAAGGTACTTGACGATAATGAGGATGAAATCGTTCTGGGAGAGAACGACGATGATATCGCGGAAACAGCCCGTGAAGTTGGTGTAGACATTCAGGGGCAGCAGGAAACTTTCCACAGGGAACAGCTGCTTGAAGATTATGGTGATGGTGATCCTACTGATGATCCGAATGATGATCCAATCGCTGAATTGGGTAATTTCACCATTTCTGACGATGAAGATGAAGAACAACCAGAATAATATATGATAGAAGGGAGCGAGTGATTCATGTTAGATGTAAATAATTTTGAATCCATGCGCATCGGTTTGGCTTCCCCGGATAAAATAAGGTCATGGTCTTATGGTGAAGTAAAGAAACCGGAAACCATCAATTATAGAACCCTAAAGCCGGAACGTGACGGATTATTCTGTGAGAGAATATTCGGGCCAACTAAGGACTGGGAGTGCCATTGTGGCAAGTATAAGAGAATCCGTTACAAAGGCATCATATGTGACAAATGCGGCGTCGAAGTGACCCGCAGTAAAGTACGGCGCGACCGTATGGGGCATATTGAACTGGCTACTCCGGTATCGCATATATGGTATTTCAAAGGAATACCAAGCCGCATGGGGCTTATCCTAGATATTTCCCCACGCAGCTTGGAGAAAGTACTATATTTTGCCAGTTATATAGTACTGGATCCTGGTGATACTCCTTTGGAGAAGAAACAGCTGCTCAGTGAAAGTGAATATGCTGATTGCAGGGATAAGTATGGCAGTGACTTTGTAGCCGATATGGGAGCTTCCGCGATAAAACAGTTACTGGAAGAGATAGATCTTATAGAGTTGACTGAGGAATTACGAGGAGAAGTGAAAGAATCCAGCGGGCAAAGGAAGATTCGTGCCGTACGACGTTTAGAAGTATGCGAGGCATTCTTGAAATCCGGAAACCGCCCTGAATGGATGGTTTTGGATGTCATTCCAGTTATTCCGCCGGAATTGCGTCCGATGGTACAGCTAGATGGCGGGCGTTTTGCCACTTCTGATTTAAATGATTTATATCGCAGAGTAATTAACCGTAATAACCGCTTAAAACGGTTATTGGAACTGCATGCTCCGGATATTATCATACGCAACGAGAAGCGTATGTTGCAGGAGGCAGTGGATGCTTTAATAGATAATGGACGCCGCGGGCGGCCTGTGACCGGGCCTGGAAATAGGTCACTGAAATCTTTGTCCGATATGCTTAAGGGCAAGCAGGGACGTTTTCGTCAGAATCTTCTTGGTAAGCGTGTTGACTATTCTGGCCGTTCAGTAATAGTTGTCGGGCCGGAATTAAAAATGCATCAGTGCGGGTTACCTAAGGAAATGGCGCTCGAACTTTTTAAACCTTTTGTAATGAAGCGGCTCGTAAACAGTGGAGAAGCTTCCAATATAAAGAGTGCCAAAAGGATGGTAGAACGTGCCGATAAAAAGGTTTGGGATATACTGGAAGAAGTTATCAAAGAACATCCCGTGCTTTTAAATCGAGCACCGACGTTGCACAGGCTTGGTATCCAGGCATTTGAACCAATTTTATCTGAAGGGCGTGCTATTAAGCTGCATCCGTTGGTATGTACAGCGTATAATGCCGATTTTGATGGTGACCAGATGGCCGTTCATCTGCCGCTTTCCGTTGAAGCTCAGGCTGAAGCGCGGATGCTGATGATGTCTGTAAATAACATTTTGGCGCCTAAAGACGGCAAGCCTGTAGCCGTACCTACCCAGGATATGGTACTAGGATCTTACTATCTGACTATCGTTAAAGAAGGCGCAAAAGGTGAAGGAATGCGGTTCTGCAGCGTTGATGAGGCTCAACTTGCTTATTTCCATGGGATAATTGAACTGCAGGCTCGGATTAAAGTATATGTTCCAAATGACCAGATTTTTGACGAAAAGAAAAACGAAGGGTTAAGTTTGGTTACCACAACGGTGGGGAATACTATATTTAATGGTGAACTGCCAATCGAAATGCGCTATTACCATAAGGAGATTAATGCTGATGGTCAGGAAGAATGGCATTTAGGACAGCTTATTGATAAGAAAGAACTGGGCAAACTTGTTGCGAAAGCCCATAAATTATACGGAAATCTTGGGACTGCTGAAGTTCTTGATATCGTAAAAAAAATGGGCTATGACAACGCTTGCAAGGCAGGTATTTCTATAGCTACTTCCGACATTCAGATCCCTGAAGAAAAAGGAGAAATATTGGATGACACAGAGAGAGAGGTTGATAAGACAGAAAGACTATTCCGCCGTGGATTAATGAGTGCTGATGAACGTTACCGTAAAGTAATTCAATTATGGAGTGAAGCTACGGAAAAGGTCACTGAAAAGCTGATGGATACTACTATGGATAAATTCAATTCAGTGTACATGATGGCTAATTCTGGTGCCCGTGGTAATGTGCAGCAGATTCGGCAGTTGGCAGGTATGCGCGGACTTATGGCCGATCCATCAGGAAGAATTATTGACCGCCCGATTAAGGCAAATTTCCGTGAAGGGCTGACTATTCTGGAATACTTTATATCAACCCATGGTGCCCGAAAAGGTCTGGCAGATACTGCTCTGCGCACTGCAGATTCTGGTTATCTGACTCGCAGGCTGGTAGATGTGGCTCAGGATGTTATTGTACGTGATGATGACTGTGATATTACAGGTATGAATCTTATTCGGGAACGCAATCGTCTTTACAAACATGAGCTAGGCAAAAGCCAGGAAAAGGTTCGCGAAGATGTTCTAGGGGGAACACTGGCTTCTATAGTTTTTGATAACGACGGTAATATTATTGCCGAGGCTGATACAGATATTACCAATGAACTCTTTGATAAACTATTGGACGCCGGAGTTGAAAAAATAGAACTATATTGTGCCAATGACAGCAGTGAAAAAGAAAGCGTACGTATTAATATAAGTAAAGAATTTACTAACAGTGTCTTGCAGGATGCCATGAAAGATAATTTTGAAGGGAAAGAGATAGTCGAACCCATAGTCAATATTAAAGGTGATGTTTTGGCAAAAGAAGGGGCAATTCTTACTTCCAAGGTAATAAAAGCAATATTGGCTGACGGAACAGTCAGGGAATTGCGGGTCCGCAACAATGAGATTGCAGGAATAGAAGTCGAAGCCATTACTGAAGGAAAAAATAAACAAACTATCATAGAATCATTGCATGACCGTATCGTCGGGCGCAATTTAGCAGAAGACATTTACGATAAAAAAGGCAAGAAAGTGCTGTATCATGTAAATGACTATATTACGGAAGAAATCGCAGATGCTATCTGCAAATTGCGAACTAAGGTTAAAATTCGCAGTGTGCTGACCTGTAAATCGAAATATGGTGTTTGCCGTAAGTGCTATGGACGCAACTTGGCAACTGGCAAGAACGTGGATGTAGGAGAAGCTGTAGGTACTATCGCCGCTCAGTCAATAGGCGAGCCTGGAACTCAGCTAACCATGCGTACTTTTCATACCGGCGGTGTTGCAGGCGGTGATGACATTACTCAGGGTCTGCCGCGCGTGGAAGAATTGTTTGAAGCGCGTAAACCTAAACATCCAGGGCTCTTATGCGAATTTAGCGGTTCTGTGAAAATCAGTGAAGAAGGCGATAATCGTCAGGTTATTGTGGAAAATGAAGACGGAGACGGCGAATCATATTCAATTCCATACGGTTCTAAGCTGGCGGTCAAAGATGGTGATCTTGTAGAAAAAGGCGATCGCCTTACGGAAGGCTCATTAAATCCACATGATGTCTTGCGCATTAGCGGGGTCGAAGCTGCCCAGCAGTATCTGGTACAGCAGGTAGTAGGGGTTTATAAATCCCAGGGCGTAGATATTAACAGTAAACATATCGAAGTAATCGTCAGGCAGATGATGCGTAAAGTGCGCATTGAAGAATCCGGTGATACTATTATGCTGCCGGGCGAAGATGTGGAAATCAGCGAATTTGAAGAGCAAAATGCCCAGATTGCAAAAGAGGGCAAGGAGCCTGCAAAAGGGCGTCAGATTCTCTTGGGAATCACAAAAGCGTCATTAGCAACGGATTCTTTCCTTTCTGCTGCATCTTTCCAGGAGACTACCCGCGTACTTACTGATGCCGCCATTAAAGGTAAAGTTGATCCGCTGTTAGGACTGAAAGAAAACGTCATAATTGGCAAACTGATTCCTGCCGGCACGGGAATGAATCGTTACCGCGATATCAAAATCAAATACAATACCAGTAAATCTTAATGAGAAAAGACATGATTTAAAAGCTCCAGGCCGATTGAAATGCCTGGAGCTTTTTTATGGTGCATTAAAATATATCTTGATTAAGTTGATAAAATGAAAATTAAAAAATTTCTGATAGATAGCTTATGAATAAATTTGCTATAGAGGAATGATAATGCTTTTTAGTCCAGATTATGGCACTGGAAGTAGTCATTTCATCATCGTCTGCGTAGCATATTTGCAGATTAGATGCATTTATAAAAGAAGCAGCAGATTCCGGGATAATGGCCAGTCCCAATCCTGATTTAGCCCAGGCCAGTAGCGGCATGATGTCATCACATTTGCATAAAAATTTAGGTGTGCAGTGATACTTGCGGAATACTTTTTTAAGCAATGTTTCATATTTGCGATGAATCAACAATGGGAGAGTTGCCAGTTCTGAAATATGGGCTGGTCTGTTCTTCGGAAGTCCATAACTGTCAGCAGCTATAATTACAAGTTTTTCCTCTGGAAGAGAGAAACTGTCAAAATTATTACTATCAAAGGGATGACGTACAATGCCTATTTCAATAACGCCTTTTTCTAACAGTTCGGTAATTCGATTTGTGGCGCCGATGTAGAGTTCATATCTTGTCAGCGGGTATTTCTGCTGAAAATCAGTAAGCAGTTCTGGCAATAATATGGAACTGGCTGATGCCACGGTTCCTAAAACTAAAATACCGGAAGAAGTAGAATTAAAACTGCGTAATTCTTGCAAAGAACGGTCAGCGAGATTTAAAATTTCCTGTACCCTGTTAACAAGTAATTTGCCGGCTTCGGTAAGATGCAGACTACGCCCTTTTCTGTCAAAAAGACAGATGCCGAGTTCTGTTTCGATCTGTTTTATCTGGCGGCTTAAGGGAGGCTGAGCCATATGCAGCAGCCGGGCAGCTGCCGTTATGTTACATGTTTCTGCTACTGTCAGAAAATAACGCATCTGTTGTAGATCCATAATTATCATACCTTCAAAGTATTGAATATACTAAAAATAGTATTTTTGATATAGCTAAAATGTTAATATAATAATAAGTGGAATAGAGATGAAAAGTCAAGTCAAAATAGTAAAAATAAAAAGTATAATTTTACTTTGACTTAGTTTTCAAAACGGAAATGCTGCTGGGGAGCTTTTCTTGAATATCTGCCGTTATGAGAACGGCAGATATTTTACTATTCAGATATTAATTCTGCGATATTATTTATGGTATACTTATAATTAAAGATGCCAGGAAAGGTTGCTTGTAAATGGAGCTGTCAATCATACATATTGTAAGTCTGCTTGCTACTTTGATAGTAACATTGCTGC
The DNA here is from genome assembly GCA_021203775.1 of Phascolarctobacterium sp. Classification (GTDB taxonomy): domain Bacteria; phylum Bacillota; class Negativicutes; order Acidaminococcales; family Acidaminococcaceae; genus JAJQAO01. The sequence goes on along the minus strand of JAJQAO010000015.1, from coordinate 4,923 downwards.
CGGGGATTATAGCGTCCCGCAAGATAAAATCTGCCGATGATTATAGTGTAGGCGGACGCAGTTCCGGTGCGATGCTGGTAGCCGGCGGTATTATCGGAACCATAGTAGGAGGAGCGGCTACGGTTGGGACAGCACAACTAGGTTTCAATTTGGGCCTGACAGCCTGGTGGTTCACTTTAGGCGGCGGTATTGGATTGCTTATAATGGCCTTTTTTTATGCTGTGCCATTACGTCAGAGCGGACTTACTACCATCTCAGAGTTTCTGGTAGGTAATTACGGAACCACTGCAGGATTTTTCTCAAGTCTTTCGGCCACCGCCGGCATATTCTTCAGTATTGTGGCCAGCACGCTGACCGCATTGCATCTCGTAACCGGCATTCTTAAGGTTAGTTTGAGCAGCAGTGCAGTTATTATTGTGCTTGTGGTTATGGGACTTGTTTTCTTTGGCGGCATTAGCGGGTCAGGAATGGCGGGGCTATTAAAAATCATCTTTATTTTTGCCACTATTTTTGTTGGCGGACTGCTGGCTTATAATGATGCCGGCCAATGGCGGGGACTGCATGCGGCCCTGCCAGATTATCCCTGGTTCAATCTTTTCGGCCGCGGTGTCCAAGATGGGATTTACAGTTTACTTTCAATGATAGTAGGTGTAATCTCTACGCAGACCTATGTACAGGCTATTTTTTCTGCAAAAGACAGCAGAACTGCAGCCATAGGCTGTGTTACTGCGGCACTTATCGTTATTCCAGTTGGACTTCCTTCTGTGATGATTGGCGTATTTATGCGTATAAACCATCCGGATATAAATTCTATTGACGCTCTGCCTTTATATTTACTTAATTATCTCCCAGATTGGCTGGGCGGTGTTGGGATCGGGGCAGTGCTGCTTTCAGCTTTAAGTTCCATCGCCGGACTGGCTTTAGGAGTCGGGACCATGCTGAGCCGGGATATTATAAAAAATGTGTGGCGTAAGATTGATTCGGTACATTTGCTATGGACTGGCAGAATCAGTGTACTACTGGTAACGGTATGTGCTGTTGTATTTGTTTTCCACCATCTGGATTCTTCTGTGTTACAATGGAATTATCTTTCTATGGCACTGCGCGCTAGCGGCATATTTTTACCGTTGACTTTTGCAGTGTTTTTCCCGGGGAAGGTAAATCCTAAAGCGGGCATGGCGGCAGTTATCGCAGGGATATTAGTAGCCTGCGGCTGGGGACATGTTTTTGATTCGGAGATTAACGGCCTGTTCCCGGCGCTGGGAGCAAATTTATTATGCTTGTTGCCAGGACTGCTTTATGGTTTGTGGAAGAAGCAGGCACATTAGCAGGCTGATATTTTAAATTTGGGGTTTTTGTTAATATGGGAAAAAATTTTACTCATTTACATGTGCATACGCAATACAGTTTGTTGGATGGTGCCTGCAGGATAGGCGATTTAATAAGTCATGCCAAGGAATTGGGGATGGACAGTATCGCCATCACCGATCATGGCGTAATGTATGGTGTGGTGGAATTTTACCAGCAGGCGATGAAAGAAGGTATTAAACCCATTATCGGCTGTGAAATTTATGTGGCGACGGGATCGCATCTGGATAAATCCAATCGTGAGATGCATCATTTGACCTTATTGGCTGAAAATGATGAAGGCTATCATAATCTGATGAAGATAGTTTCTGCCGGCATGATAGAGGGGTTTTATTATAAGCCGCGGGTGGATAAGGATATACTACGTACTTACAGCAAAGGAATAATTTGCTTAAGTGGCTGTATAGCAGGAGAGATAGCAAAACTTATCTGGCAGCGGGATGATTTAGATGGAGCATGCCGTTGTATCGAAGAATATATAGATATATTCGGACGGGATAACTATTTCCTTGAAATCCAAAATCATGATTTACCGGAAGAACATAAGACAAATTCCGCGTTAAAACAACTTGCCAAAAGATACGGTTTAGGGTTGGTAGCTACAAATGACCTGCATTATGTCAGACAGCAGGATGCAGAGGCGCAGGATATGCTGCTGTGTATTCAGACTCTCAGTACAGTAGATGACCCTGGCAGAATGCGTTTCGCAAATGACAAGTTTTATTTGAAAAGCTATGAAGAAATGGAGGAGCTGTTCAGTGATTGCACGGAAGCTCTGGAGAATACCCAAAAGATTGCAGAACGCTGCAATGTAAAATTAGAATTTGGTCATTTGCTGCTGCCAGAATTTAATGTTCCGGAAGGCTTTGATGCTGCAAGTTATTTGCGGCATCTGTGTGTGGAAAATTTGAAGAAGAGATATGCCGCAGCTGATAAGACTGTTACCGACAGGCTGGAATTTGAGCTTAGTATCATAAATCAGATGGGGTATGACTGCTATTTTCTGATTGTATGGGATTTTATTAAATATTGCCGGGAACATGATATTCCCGTGGGACCAGGTCGGGGAAGTGCTGCAGGAAGTATTGTGGCTTATCTGCTGGAAATTACAAATATAGATCCGCTTAAGTATAATTTGCTTTTTGAGCGCTTTTTGAATCCGGAACGCGTAAGCATGCCGGATATAGATACGGATTTCTGTTATCTGAAGCGTAACGAAGTGTTGGACTATGTTACTAAACGCTATGGGAAAGATCGCGTTGCACAAATAGTAACTTTCGGCACTCTGCAGGCAAGGGCAGCAGTTCGCGATGTAGGCAAAGCATTAGGGATGAGCTATGGTGAAGTGGACGTTCTGGCAAGGATGATACCGCGGGAACCAGGGATTACTTTAGATAGAGCATTAGCTGTAAATAATGATTTGCGCGCAGAATATGAGAAAAGTGATAAGGTTAAACGTCTTATAAATTTAGCCAAAAGTGTGGAAGGAATACCGCGTAATGTGGGAACGCATGCTGCAGGCGTTATTATTGCTCCGCAGGATTTAAAAGATTATGTACCGCTGCAGTTAGGTGTAGAGAGCGCTATTATTACCCAATATGATAAGGACAAGGTGGAAGAACTCGGACTGTTAAAAATGGATTTTCTGGGGTTGCGTACCCTGACGGTTATCGGGGAAGCCGTTCGATTTGTAAAGGAAACTACGGGCGAGAATATTGATATAGACAATATACCACTTGATGACAGCAGAACATGTGAAATGCTGTGTAGAGGAGATACGTATGGCGTATTTCAGCTGGAATCTGAAGGTATGACTAAATTGCTGATGGAATTGGCACCTGAAAGTTTTGAAGATTTGATCCCGCTGGTGGCTCTTTACAGGCCAGGGCCTTTAGGAACGGGGATGGCAGAAGATTTTATTGCCGGACGGCATGGAAAGCGGACGGCAGAAATGCTGCATCCGCTGATGGAAAATATTTTAAGGGATACTTATGGGGTTATTTTATATCAGGAACAGGTTATGCAGATTACTTCTGATCTGGCAGGTTTTACTTTAGGACAGGCGGATATTTTGCGTCGTGCCATGGGCAAAAAGAAAGCCAAGGAACTGGATTCCATGCACGATGCATTTATAAAAGGGGCTAAACAGCTTCATAATATATCAGAAGATTTAGGCGAAAAGATTTTTTCGCTGTTACAGCATTTTGCAGGATATGGATTTAATAAATCCCATTCTGCGGCGTATGCCCTTGTGGCTTATCAGACGGCTTACCTAAAAGCTCATTGGCCGGCCCAATATATGGCTGCTTTCTTAAACAGTATTATCAGTGATGTTGATAAGATAAGCTGGTATGTTTCTGTGTGCAGAAGTGCGGGATTGAAAATACTTCCGCCTGATGTCAATAAAAGCGGCAGTACTTTTACTGTTCAGGAGGACAACAATATCCGCTTTGGCTTAGGCGGGGTTAAAAGTGCTGGCGAAGGCGCCGTGGAAGAAATAATTCGGGCACGTAATGAAGGAGGAACTTTCAGCAGTTTGAGTGATTTCTGCAGACGTGTTAATGTCCGTACCGTTAATAAGCGTGTTATCGAAAATATGATTAAATGTGGGGCAATGGACTCTTTTGGTGCTAAACGTGCACAGTTGCTTTCTATTATGGATAGAGCTGTGGAAATGGGGCTCCGTTATCAAAAAGATAATGCTGCCGGACAGATAGGGTTATTTGTAGAAAAAAGCAGTTTCCAGGATGCTTATGACATTCCGCTGCCTGATATGGCAGAACTTTCTAGGACTGTTATGCTGCAAAACGAAAAAGAGCTTGCTGGATTTTATATGACAGGGCATCCTCTTGATGCATACCAGGAAGTTTTGAAAAAATATACGGCGTTGCATTGGCTGCAAAATGAGACTGACGTTGAAGACGGTCAAATGGTTCATGTCGCCGGGATTATTTCCGGATGTAAAATTAAACGTACTAAACAGGGAGATACAATGGCCTTGCTGACAGTTGAAGATTACACGGGGAAAATTGAAGTCGTGGTTTTTCCAAAGACTTATCACTGCAGTCAGGATGAAATTTACCAAGAAAATATAATTGCAATAGATGGTAGAATGAATCTGAGTGAGAAAGAAAGAAGTATAAATGCTTTCAGTATTTCAAAACTTCAAGATGGCAATAATGGCGCAGTGCATATAAATATTGAACCTCAACTGGAAAATTCTGTAGTAAAGAAAGAACTTGAGAATGTTTTCAAGAGATTTAAAGGCAATGACGTACTGTATCTGCATTTAGTAAGTTCTAACAGGACTATAAAAACGGCAAAAGAGTTTTGGGTGAATTCCCGGGCAGAAGGTTTTGCAGAGGCGATAAAAAAAGTGTTGGGAGAAAATTGTTTTATTTAAAAAAGCAGATAGTTATAATAAGAGTTTTTATGCATTTATTGAATTATTGGAATTTTTTGCTTTATGTGGTAAAATAATAATATATTTTATATTTATTCTAAAATAATTAATTAAAGGTAAAGGAGTTGTGATTATAATGGAAACTATTCAAG
>JAJQAO010000022.1 GCA_021203775.1 Phascolarctobacterium sp. | reverse complement strand
AAAAACCTCCAAAGACAGTTCATACTGCTTGGAGGTTTTTGCGTTTAAATTACTATATTTTATTTCGTATAATTCATGTTCCAGATTCCCCAGCAAATTTTAAAATGTCTCTTTAAAATACTACGATTATTCTGCCTTATATCCAGCCAAAGCCTTCAGCGCCAGTGCATACCCAACAAAACCCAACCCGCAAATCTGTCCGATACAGCCAGAAGCCGTAACCGACTTATGTCGGAATTCCTCACGGGCATGAATATTGCTTAAATGCACCTCAATTGCAGGAATATTTACAGCCTTTAAAGCATCCAGAACAGCAATGCTGTAATGCGTAAGCGCTGCCGGATTTATGACTATACCGTCATATACTCCATAAGCCTTTTGTATGGCGTCCACAATCTCTCCCTCGTGGTTACTCTGTACAATTTCAACCTTCAGTTCCAGTTTTGCTGCCTCTTTTTTTATATATGCACAAAGACTGGCAAAATCACATTTGCCATAAATGTCTTTCTCCCGTATTCCTAAAAGATTAATATTGGGCCCGTTTATTACCAGGATTTTTTTCATTGTTCTATCCCCCTGACGTATTTCAACAATTTATCCATAGTATCTGTTGTTCTTCCGTTATTGCCTACAATATAATTAGCGTATTTCTGATACAGTTTAATACGCTGCGCATATAAATCATACACTTTCATTTTATCGTCTGCAAGCAGCGGCCTTACATTATTATCAATACAAGATACAATATTTTCTGGTTTGCGGTCTATAAAAATAATAACACCGTTTTCTCCAAGTATTTCCATGTTATCCTGATTCTTTACCGCACCGCCGCCTGTCGCTATTATTACGCCATCAAGTCCGGCCAGATATTTCAGAGTGCGTGTCTCAGCCTGTCTGAAAGCTTCTTCGCTTTCAGCAAAAAAGTCTTTTATAGTCCTTCTTTCCCTCATTTCCAATACTTCATCGGCATCGTGGAAATCCCGCTTCAGTTCTTTGCTGAGCAATCTGCCAAATGTCGTTTTTCCGCAGCCTGGCATTCCAATCAAAATAATGTTTTTCATAAATTCTGCTCCATATCCTTCATGATTTTTAGTATCAGGCTACTGTCATATTGCCTCTCCTGCCAAATCTCTTCGGCCGCGACTGCCTGTGCTACTAACATAAAAAGCCCGTTAATTGTTTTTTTGCCATTAGCAGCAGCCTGCCTCAAGAGCACCGTCTGCATAGGATTATATATAATGTCCACCACCGCGCCAAAAGATTCCGTCACCTTCCCTGTTACGGGACTGGCGTCCATCTTCGGATACATACCTACAGGGGTACAGTTAACCAGCACATCACCATTTATTTTTTTCAGTTGTGTATAATCAATAACTTTGCATGAAGGTGCCATTTCTTTAAAATGCTTATCCACATTCTCAGGAGTACGGGTAACCAGATAAACCTCTTCTGCACCTTTATCAGCCAGATATTTTACAACTGCTCTGGCAGCTCCTCCACTGCCAAGTACTGCTGCTTTCCTGCCTGAAATTTTTATTCCGTTATATTCCAGCATCCTGCCGAACCCAAAATAATCTGTATTATAACCTGTTGTTTTGCCGTTCCGCATAGATATAGTGTTAACCGCACCAATAGCAAGCGCTTCTGGTGCAATACTGTCCAGAAATGGCATTACGGCTACTTTATGGGGAATGGTAACATTACAGCCATTCAGATCATCTTTAACATGTCGCATCATTTCCGGCAGATTTTCTGCAGATGATTCAAGCAGCTCATAACTGCCTTTAATTCCCGTATAATGGAAAAATCTTTCATGTATCTGAGGTGAAATACTGTGTCCTAATTTGCCGCCCAATAAACCATAACGCATCATGCATCATTCCTTTTGATAATCAGCACGATAGTTGCCCAGAATTTTAAAGAAAGTGCAGTTCTGCTGTATATCTTCCAAAGCATCTCGCACTGCCGGGTCAACCAAGTTTCCTATTAAATCAATGTGAAAAAAATATTCCCACGATTTGCCATCCATTGGCCTTGATTCAAGATTCGTTATATTCAGTCCACCGTGATAAAAATGACCTAATACTTTATACAAAGATCCTGCTTCATGCTTTACAGCCAAAACCAACGTAATTTTATCCGCGCCCTTTATTATTTCCCGTTCCCTGCCTATAATTACAAAACGCGTGAAATTATTACAATTGTAATTAATATTTTCTGCAAGTACTTTCAAACCGTATAACTCTGCAGCTTTTTTGCCGCCTACGGCCGCAAGAGTGGTATCTTTTTTTTCCGCTACCGTTTCAGCACTTTTGGATGTGCTGAAATAAGGTATCTGCTCCATCTGCGGATGATCTTTGAAGAAGTCTTTGCTCTGGGCAAATCCCTGGGGATGAGAATAAACTTTTGTAACAGTATTTAAAGTAGCACCAGGACAGGCCAGAAGATTCTGCTCTATTTTTATGCAACGCTCACCTGCTATGCTGCATTCATGACGGCGCAACAGGTCATAAACTTCAGTAATACCGCCAGTAGAAGAATTTTCTATAGGAAGCACCCCGTAATCAAGTTCACCACTGCTGACGGCTGCAATTACCTCTTCGGATAAATTGTAATGATGCCGTTCATAATCCTGCCCCGCAAAATAATCTTCCAGAGCCTGGTGAGTAAAAGAACCGGGAGGACCAAAGCAGGCAAGCTTTAAGGTATATTTCCTTTGTTTCTTCAATACCCCTTCTTCCATTTCGCAGGATTCATCAATAATATTACGCATGATATTTTTCACTGCCGGAACAAATTCTTTGTTTTCCAGCTGGCTAATCACGCGATTGATGACCATTTCTTCACGCTTTGCATCTTTAACGCTTATGCCGCGTTCCTTTTTATAAACCGCTACTTTCGTAACCAGCTGCAACCTGGCTTCCAGAATTTCAGCCAATTGTTTATCAAGTTTGTCTATTTCTCCACGGATATTATCCAAATCCAGCTTCCACATTTTACCGCTCCCACTTCTTAGCTTCCAAAAGCAAGTCAAACACTGTCCAAGCCGTCACAGCTTCAATAACAGGCACTGCCCGCGGCACAATGCAAGGATCGTGCCTTCCTTTAATTTCAAGAGTAGTATTGCAGTTTCCTTTTATACTTACGGTATGCTGCTCCCTGCCAATAGACGGCGTCGGCTTAATTCCTGCCCTGAAAACGACAGGCATCCCGTTAGTAATACCGCCCGTAATTCCACCGTTATGATTGGTAAGTGTCTCCACCTTTCCATCGGCAAAACTCATTTCATCATTGGCCTCAGTCCCAGTAAGCATCGTTATACCAAATCCATCGCCGAATTCCACTGCCTTAACCGCTGGTACGGAAAACAGCGCATGGCTTAAGCGGCTCTCAAGTGAATCAAAGTATGGCGCCCCAATGCCCGCAGGAATATGCAGTGCCATGCATTCAACAATGCCGCCAACACTGTTCATCTCTTCTTTTGCTTGCAGAATTTTTTCCTGCATCCTGCGCCCGATTACGTCATCTATTACGCAAAAGTCTTTTATTTTCAGTTCCTTAACACTTTTATCCTCAGCACCTAATGGATTAAAAGATTTATCTTTAATATTTCCGATGCTGAAAATATGTGCGGCAATCAGAATACCATATTCCTCCAGCGCCTGTTTGGCCACTGCCCCCATAAATACCAAAGGAGCAGTAAGCCTCCCGGAAAAATGTCCTCCTCCACGATAGTCATTATAGCCTTTATAATGTACATAGCCGGCATAATCTGCATGCCCTGGCCGCATTTTGTCTTTTAAAATGCTGTAATCCTTTGAATGCTGGTCACCGTTTTTTATTATGGCACATAATGGAGTCCCCGTGGTATAGCCCTCAAAAAAACCGCTTTGGATGAGAAAACTGTCACTTTCCCTGCGCTTGGTTGAGAATTCGTTCTTACCCGGAGCACGGCGCAGCATTTCCGCTTCTATGGCAGTCAGATCAAGCTTCAATCCCGGAGGCAATCCGTCAATAATCAATCCTATTGATTCTCCATGGGATTCACCGTATATACTCATTTTTATGTTCATTCCATAAATACCACTCACGCCAGCACCTCTATCCTTCCGCCTGTAGCTGTATAATCCTTCCAGAAATC